>QHBU01000148.1 GCA_003244045.1 Candidatus Aeolococcus gillhamiae | reverse complement strand
CGGTTTCCCCCGAAATACGCAGTTGGGTGAGCCTCGAGACCTGTGCACTTTTGGTGATCAGGTCTGTGCACTTTTCGTGCTCTCCTACACGGTGACGGTGCTCAAGGGGGTTGGCAGATACTGGCGTGAGCGACAAGGCCGGCCCTAGATCAATCCCATGGAGCCCTGTCTGGGACTGGACGCATGGAGCCCCTCCGCTGGATAGGTGACGCATGGGAGGGCCGACGAAGCCAGGGGAACCGCTGCAGTTATCCCGGCTCGCACCGCTGGCAGGCTACGCCGGCGGAACGCTGCCCACGGACTGCCCACGCGCCAGTCGTCACCTGACGGTACGCCTGCGCACGACGCGTCACCGTCGAAAGCTCATTTGCGCTTGCAGAACCACGCCGCATCAGGCAACCACACCCGCCGACACTGCCGCATTGGACTTGAAAACCGCCGTCCTTGTCATGTCTTGCCGGCTCGGAGATAGGCAACGGCAAGACGATGTTTCCCCCTCCCCGTCTCGACGGATAGTCGGAGCGCATCTTGGAAGAGGGTGGCCTCGCGTCTGTCTAGCGACGCGGCGATAGCCTCGCCGAGGGTCGGAGCCAGTGGATTCGGTGAGGAGTTCAGAATCCGGTCCCAGTCGCGTCGCGCCGCTGGCATCACGGACACGTTGAGGTGGAGGTCGATCGCCTCAAATCCGCTTGCCTCCGCCAGCCGGACAAGATCGTTTTCATCGAAGTCCACCATCGTTTTCACTTCGGGACTGCCGGCGCGGTGAAATGCCCCACTAACACGTTCTGCTAAAGCGGCGACGGCCGAGACGTCCCAGCCCCAGAAGCAACCCGTTGGCTCCGGTAACATTCGGCGGTTGATGGGCTCGAACAGCGACAAACGACCCCCGGGCCGAAGCACTCGAAAGAACTCGGACAGCGCTTGGCGTTTGTCGTTGACATAGATGAGAACTGAGCGTGTTGTGACGACATCGACACTCTGATCATCAATGCCGGTCAGTTCCTCGGCCCGTGCCTGGACGAAACGGCATCGCTCAGAAACGCCCATTTGGCGAGCTCGCTCCTCACAGAGACCCAGTAGCTGGGCGGAAACGTCGCTAAACACGACGTGGACGCGCACGTCCGCCTCGAGAGCTCCGAATCCGATCAACCCGTCGCCGCATCCAACGTCAAGCAGCGCGTCGTTGTCCTTGAGCCGGGCGCCAGCGAGGACGCCCTGGCGATACCTCTCGAGTTCCGTTTGCTGGTCGGGTTCTAGTTCGCGCCCTCCCTGCCGTCGGGAATGGATCCATTCGCACCATTGATCCACCGGTCTCACCTGCCGCTCCCTCACTACCGGGTGCTCGGCACCTCGAAGACGTCCTCCTAGGAATGTCGCATTCTGCATTGACGACGGCGACGCGAGGCGGCCCCTGGCGAACTGGTAGTTCGCACGGCCAGGGGGACTAGTCTTAACCTGTGAACCATTGCTGGAGCAACCGCTTCGCGCAGTCGCCCCGCGGTCGAGCGACGGGTGGTGGCTCAATCTGCTAGGTCACGGCAACCGTCAAGTACATCCAAGCGGCCGCGCAGGCCCGGGTTGGAAGGCCGCTGTCCTGTTCTCAGCAGTGGGCGTCAGCCTGGCTCTCTCCGGATGCGCCGACCGACCTGATTCCACGGTGGCTGCCCGCGCCTCCCCCGCGCTCACCCCGGGTTACACGCGACCCTCCTGTGCCAACACCAGATTTGTGCTGTCACAGGCCGGCCCAGAGGTGCAGGGCATCGCACCCGGTCAGAATCAGCTGTGGGGGCTTGTGTTTTCCGGTCCACCCGATCCACCGCCTTTGCCAGTGGGCGTTTCCGTGAAGATTGTCTGGAGGATGACAGGCACCGGCGCGCTCAGCTTAAGTGCCTACGGACCGAGCGGCAGGCGGATTCTGCCGGACTTCGGACCCGATGGACCGCGGGGCTCGACGTGGAACACCCACCCGGGCGAGGAATGGGGGAGCAGTTTTACGTTCCCCTCCAGTGGTTGCTGGGAAGTTGTCGCGGTGCGCGGCGGTGTCGTCGCCCGAGTGGGGCTGGCCGTCGCGTGAGTGACCACTTCTCCCGCGCAACGAGCCGCTGTCCTCAAGGGTGATTGGCGGATACTCGCCTGTCCACCGGGGCACTGTGCTGATCCGGGCTGTCCAACTTTAGGTTCACGGCAGGGTCGATCGTGCGGGTACGCGTTTCCGGTACAACCACCCTGATGTGAACACCATCGCGGCGACCCACTACCTGTCCGAGGGCGGTGGGCAAAGGTTATCCAAACCCACTTGCCGCGTATTCAGAATGCGCCTGTTCGGCGCCACGTACAGCAGTATCGGACACCTACACGGTCTTCACCCGCCCAGCGGATGGCGCAGCTGAAGTCCCAAAGTTGGTGTCCCGAGCCTGCTTGACCCAATCCGTCCAGAAGGCGCATCGTGGGCTCGCGTCGAGACGGGTCTCACAAACGGACCGCGGCGCGGGGGTGGGGACGTGAAGGTACGCGGAAGCCAAATCACGCTACGCAGGCCGATTCGTCTGGCGCATAGCGCAGCTGTTGTCGGACTGGCCGCGCTGACGTCTCTCGGCCTCGGTTTTGCTCTGCGGGGCTCGGCGACGATCGCTCAGGCCTCCTTCTCACCACAAAGTGTCGGTGCGCCCCAGGTGGCGGTGACGCCGGACGGCAGTCAGCAGCTCGTCTTCTGGAAGAGCACCACCACCAGCCAGCTCAACGAGGCGTGGTTCGCCCAGGGGAGCTGGCACGGACCCATCAGCTTCCCGCAGCTCGGCGCGCTCACCTCCACCCCGGCGGTCGCGGTCACCAAGGACGGCTCCACTCAGCTCGTCTTCTGGCAGGGTCCCGGTGGACACCTCTTCGAGGCCTGGTTCAGCGGCTCCTGGAACGGGCCCGTCGACATCACCGGTGCGGCCCTCAATGGCCAGGGCGCCCTCGCCTCCGCTCCCTCCGTGGTCACGACGAAGGATGGATCGCAGCTCGTCTTCTGGCGGGGCAGCGACGGTCATTTCGGTGAGGCCTGGTACAGCGCCGGCGGTTGGCACGGCCCCGTCGATTTCGCCGGGCTCGGCAGTCTCGCCTCCGCCCCGAGCGCCACCATCACCCCGGACGGCTCCACCCAGCTCGTCTTCTTCCAGGGCCTCGACAACCACCTCAATGAGGACTGGTTCACGCTCAACGCCTGGCACGGTCCGATCGACCTGACCAGCCTCGGCACCCTGGCGTCGTCGCCGAGCGTGGCGGTCACCCCGGACAGCTCCACTCAGATCGTCTTTTTCAGGAGCCCCGCTGGGCACCTCCAGGAGGACTGGTTCACACAGGGCTCCTGGCACGGCCCCGCCGACATCACCGCCTCCCGTGGGGGCGCGGGCCTCTTGGCGTCGCCCCCCAGTGCCACGATCACCACTGACGGCTCCACCCAGCTCGTGTTCTGGCAGGGAGCCGGCTCCACCCTCTGGGAGGGTTGGTACGCGGGCGGCGGTTGGAACGGGCCAATAGACCTGACCCCTGGTCCGCCCGTGACATTTGGCGACGGAACGTGGCACGTGGGCAGTCAGATTCCTGCTGGGACGTACCGCACCCGGCAGGCCGCGAGCGGCTGCTACTGGGAGCGTCTGTCCGGCTTTGGCGGCACCAGCGGCGAGATAATCGCCAATCACTTCGGGGATGGCTATCAGGTGGTGACGATTTCGCCTTCCGACGCCGGTTTCCACACCGAGTCTTGTGGCGCTTGGACGAGCGACCTATCAGCCACAGGAGCTTGGCCGGCACAGAACGGCATCTTCATTGTCGGCACCGATTTGGCGTCAGGTACGTACTCGGCACCGGGTGGGAGTTCCTGTTACTGGGCGCGACTGTCTGGGTTTGGCGGGACCAGTGACCAGATCATCGCCAACGGCCTGGGTCAGTCCAGCGTCATAGTGACCGTCGCGCCCGGAGACGCGGGATTTGAAGCCAGCGGCTGCGGAATCTGGTCCGGTCCATGACAGAAGTTGCGGACGACGCGACATGCCGGGCACCTTCGGCTCCTCTGCTTCCGCGTTGATCGCGGACCCTCCTCGCCCAGGGGGCGACTGCGCGCCCTCCGCGGAAGGAGGGGCGCCAATGACACTGCGCACCACTCTGGATCTCCTCTAGCCTTCTCGCCAGAAGCAGAGGCTAGATCACGAGGTTCACAGGAACTGCAACTCGGAGGACGGAAGAATGGCCAGTCAGCCCCCTGTTCGGCAACCGCAAGAGTCGCCGCCTAGCAGTCGTCTCCCCATGACAACCGTTGACCGAGCCCGTTGGATCGGAGTCGCCGCAGCGGCCGCGACGTTCATCGGAGCCCTCCTCCCGTGGGCGACCGGACCTTTCGGCATCTCCGTGAGCGGCACAAGCGGCGACGGAACCCTCGCCATCATCCTAGCGTGCCGATGGCCATCTTCGCCTGGTTGATGATGCGGAAGCGCTGGGCGAGCGTCGCGATGATGGTGACCTCCGGGTTGACCATCGCGCTGATGGTGTTCGAGGTGGTCCATATCTCGAGTACGCAGTTCGCCGGTCTCGGCTTCGGCGTGATCGTATGCCTCGTCGGCGGCATCGCCGGTTTCGTCGGGGCGTCCTGGGACGACGCGGGCCTTTGCCGACGTCGCCTGTCGCTACTGCGTCCTCCGGCCTCCCGCCCGCAACCGTCTACTCGCCTGACGGTCGCTGGTGGTGGGACGGCAGCCAATGGGTGCAGGTCGCAGCCCAGCCGCCGAGTTGAATCATGAGGACAAGCTTCATCGGGCTCGCGGCGATCGTCGGACTCGCAGGGTGCGGCGCATCGGGAGCTGCGAATGGCAGCGCAGCGCAGACGGCTGCTTGCGCCGCGGTGACCAACGACATGCCCGCCAACGGTGTCGGTGACGGGACAGACCCCATGGGCATCGGTGCTATGAACTGGTCGACGATGGGCGGAGTTCTCACCACGTCAGGCTACGACACCCTCGCCGCTGACGTGCAGAGGATTACCTCCGCGCTACAGGCGAGCGACCATCAGGGCGCGCTGAGCGCGCTGACCCAGTTCAACGTCGACAAGGCAGCCTCCAACCTCGCGGGGTGCTGATGACCGCCAAACCGATCCCCACCAGGGCTGGCGCACGTGTGAGATGGGTCCGGGAGCGGACCGACAGAGCAAAGTGCCTTGTGTTAATTGGATCGTGCCACTCAGTCTGGGGCACCGTCAGTGGGCCGATCGCCTGCCGGGGAAGGGGATGTTGAACATGAACCTACGACTCATCGTGGGTGCCCTGGCCGCGTCGCTCCTGGTCGCAGGCTGCGGCGGCACTATAGCGCCTGGAGGCACGGTCGCCCCCTCCTCGAACGGAGTCGCTCCTGCTGCTCCGACGGCGACGGCCGCGCCAGCTCCTCTCACCGGTCCGGTGGGGACGCCGTTTACCGACACCGACGCTATGAACAATGTGATGAAGGTGACGCTCACCGGCGTCAGCGACCCCGCGCAGCCCGGACCGTATACCCCCGTCACCAACGGCGACCGCCTCGTCGCGGCCAAGTTCTCCATCACTGGCGTCTCTGGCACATTCTCATCGGACGTCTTCATCGACGCCTCGCTAGTCGGCTCCGACGAGCAGACGTATCAGGCGACCCCCCTCCCCGTCAACGGATGTACGTCCTTCAAAAGCGGCACGTACTCCGTGACTCCGGGTGTCACGAGCGTGGGCTGCGCTGCCTTCGAGGTGCCCACCGCTGTCCATGTGGCGAAGATTCAGTGGGGCGGGTTTCTGAACAGCGGCATTGCAACTTGGACGGTTGGGGGGTAGAAGGAAGGGTGTGGAGGCATGAGTTTCCGCATATCTCGTTGGCTGCTCGCCGGTACCGCTCTGGTCGTGTGCGCCTGCGGCAGCACTGCCTCCGGTGGCGCCGCTCTCACCCCATCAGCGACGCCCACGCCGCTCCCATCGACGCCAGCGCCGACGCCTAATCTGCTGGCGAACGCTAGCGCCGCTTACCTCGCGGCGGCGACCACCGCGAACGCCGCTGACAATGCGCTCGCTAAGACGTTCTGTGGAAAGACCACGTACACAACAGCTCAGGCGAAAACGTGCTGGCCGAAGTACGCCGCGATCGAGCAGACGTTTCTCACCGCCATCTACGCGATCCAGTACCCACCCGCAATGAAAGTAGATGTTGACGCCCAGATCACGGCAGTGACCAAAATAATCCAAGGCGAAGGTGCCCTCGCGGTCAGCCCGAGCGACATAGCCGCCTTCAACGCTTGGCGGACGGATACCACAGCAGGGGTGGGTGCCGCCAACATCGTCCGCCATGATCTCGGTCTACCCCAGGTGAAGTAGTCGACGTTATGCGGGCGTCCGGAGGAAGACATGCGAGGCGCTGTGACAATTCACGCTGCCGGAGTAACGCGCACGGGGCTCCCTTCGCTGGCCCAGAGCGCAAGCGGTGCAGGGGGAGGGTGTCCCACCGTTCGGCGGGCGGGGTCGGCGCGGCTAATCGGCGAGCAGCGACTTCATTAGGGCGTCGTAGGCCGTATCCATCGTGACGTGCGCGTAGACCTGGTTGATCATCGTCAGTGACTCATGGCCGACGACTCGGGACAGCAGGATCGGGTTCATGCCGCACTCCAACTGCCAGGTGATGAAGCTGTGCCGGAACAAGTGCGGGTACACCCGCTTTGTGATGCCTGCGTCCAGGGCGAGGAGCCGGATCATCTGTTGGACCCCGGACTCAGTCAGCGCCGCGTAGTCGCCAGTCCGCGGACTGCGCTTGTGAGTCAGGAAAAGCCTCGCGCTGGCCGATTCCCGACGGGTGTGCCGTGCGAATCTCTTCAGCCGCTGCGCGAGAGCAGGCGCGATCGGTACCTTCCTATCGCGGCTGCCCTTCCCCCGCACTCTGAGGAAGTGTCGACGACCCTCGGTGAGGACGTCGTCAGGGGTCGATTTCAGCAGCTCGCCCAGACGAATGCCTGAGTCGGCGAGAGTCCGCACTATGAGCTTGTCCCGCTCCAGACCGGCCGCGCTCTCCATTCCCTCGATCTCGTTGCGGGTGAGGACGTCGAGGATGCGGCGCTCGAGCTTGGGGCGTTGTGCCTTGGCGCCGACCGCCTCGCCTGAGTCCTTCACCCAAGCCAGGAAGGTATTGATGGCGCGCACGTAGCTGTGCACCGTCGGCTTGGCCAGGGGCCGGCCTGAGCGGGACCCGGTGCCGTCGAGGAGCCGGTCGGTGAGCTCCTTCATGTGTCGGTCGGTTAGTTGGGCGGGCTCACTGACGCCGGCCGCAGAGCAGTAGGGGAGGAGGACGCCTTCAAGCGCGTCGCGGTAGATCAGCCCGGTCTTGCGAGAGCGTGTCTCACCCGTCTTGGTGGGTGCTTGGAGGAAGTCGCTGATGAGCCGATCGAGCGTCCCGGTGCCGGCCTTCCTATCGACGAGGGTGAGCTTGGCCATGTCCTCTCCGTATTCAGACGACTCAGCGGGTTAGTACAAAAACCTCTGTACTACTGGTGCCGCCTGTTGCAGAGGATACACTGTTGGGAGGCGGTTGGGAAGGCAGTGGTATGAGAGGCAGACGCTGTAACTGAATTCAGACAATATCGCGAGCGCCCCCGGCAGGAATCGAACCTGCGACCAACCGCTTAGAAGGCGGCTGCTCTATCCGCTGAGCTACGGGGGCGCGGCCAGTGTGCCCCATATAATCGCTGAGCTTCATGGTGGCTATAGCTCAGCTGGTTAGAGTGCCAGGTTGTGGCCCTGGAGGTCGAGGGTTCAAATCCCTCTAGCCACCCCATCCAGCCACCGACAGCGGCGCCGACGCGTCGGCTCAGATGACGACTCGGGCGTCATCCAGGCGCGCGGCGAGGGCGGCGGCAACTGCCGCTGACAGCGAAACTCCCACGCCGACTGGCACAGGGCCCCCGTTGAGGATGTGCTCTGCATGCTCCAGCCAGCGTGCGTCGGAGGCGATTTCATCGACCAGTGGTTCGCCGCCCAACCGTGCCACGAAGCGCGCGGCGATCCAGGCGAGGCGGCCGCTGCTCGTTTCGGCGGCGAAGCGGTTCCCCTGTTCAGCGAGTCGTGTACCCACCGCGAGGATGGCCATGCGCCGGGCCAGGCGGCGGATGGGCAGCTGTTGTGCGATCGGATCCTCGGCGGCGAGCCGGTCGAGCGTGTGCGCCAGTGCGTGGATCTCGCCGAGCAGCGGCGCGGCCAGCGCTGACGCTGGGCCCCGCTCCCCAGCGCCCTCGGCGCGGCGCTCGAGGTCACTGAGGAAATGCGGCCCCGCACCGTGCCGCAGCGCGCGCAGCACGTCGAGCGCAATCACGTTGCCCGAGCCCTCCCAGATGGCGTGCACGGACACGTCGCGCAGCATGCGTGCGTCCGGCCAGTCCTCGATGAAGCCGTTGCCGCCACGGATCTCCATGGCGTCGCCGCCGCAGATGCGGGCGCGCTCGGTGAAGTAGCCCTTGAACAGCGGGGTGAGCAGGCGCAGCGCGCCCCCGGCCTCTGAGTCGCCGGCATCCGCCTTGTCGAGGAGCTCGCTGACCGCGACGGTCGCGGTGAGCGCCGCGGTGGAGTCCACGACCAGCTCGGCAAGGCTGTCGCGCATCAGCGGATGGGTCTGCAGGATTCCCCCGAAGGTCCGGCGCTGAGCGGTGTGGTCGAGAGCCTCGACGGTGTTCCGCCGCATCGCTCCGGCGGTGGCGGCTACGATGCCGACGCGGGTCAGCGACACCATGTCCATCATCTGGCGCATGCCGCGATCCAGCGCGCCGACCTGCCAGGCGAAGGCGCCGCGCAGGCCAACCTCGCCTGACGCCATCGCGCGAGTGCCGAACTTGTTCTTGAGGCGGTGGATGAGGATGGCGTTGCGGCTGCCGTCATCGAGCACGTGCGGCATGAGAAAGAGCCCGAGCCCGGCGGGCCCCGCCGGCGCGCCCTCGGGGCGGGCCATCACCAGCACGAGGTCTGACTGCGGGCAGCTGCCGAACCACTTTTCGCCATGCAGACGCCAGCCTCCGTCGTCGTCGCGCACGGCCACGGTCTCGTTGGCGCCGACGTCGGAGCCGCCCGCCTTCTCGGTGAGGAACATCGCCGAGGTGATGTGCGCCCCGGTGTCGTCGGCGATGCGTGAGACGAAACGCTCGGCCAGGGCTGGGTCGTTGCGCGCCAGGCAGCGCGCCATTGCGTCCATCATCCCGACTGGGCAGCCGGTGATCGCCTGGTCGGCCTGCAGGAACATGTAGGAGACCGCGCTGACCAGCGCGCGCGGTGCCACCCCCGGCAGGCCGCGCCAGCCTGGCAGGTGCGCGGAGCGCACAGTTCCGAAGCCGAGCACGGTATTGATCAGCTCGTCGTAGGCGGGATGGAAGTCGATGACATCGACGCGTGCACCGCGGGCGTCGTACTGCTGCAGCACCGGCGGGTGGCGGTCCGCGGCAACCGCCAGCGGCTCGACGCGCTGCGGCACCAGCGCACCGAGCTCGGCCAGCGCCGCGTCCGCCACCGGCCAGACCGCCTCTCCGACGCTGTCGCGGAGCAGCCAGCGGAGATGCTCGTCGCCGCTGTACCAGTCCTCGCGCTGCGGGGGCGGGATGTGTCGGGCGCCGGGATCGCTGGGCAGCATGCGCGTAGGTTATGCCCGCGCCAGCGCAGCGCCATGCCACTGACCGCGGGCGACGAGCACCTCGCGGAGCAGCCGGGGACGGTCGGTCATGATCGCGTCGACGCCGAGCTCGAGGAGCTCGGTCATCTCGGCGGCGTGGTCGATCGTCCAGACGTGGACCTGCAGCCCGGCCGCGTGGGCGGCGTCGAGGAAACGGCGATCGACCACCACCAGCCGGCGCGCCCGCACCGGCACCTGCACGCAGTCGGCCCGCAACCGTGGCATCCTGCCGCTGCGCGAGGCCAGCCAGGCGGCGGTGATCCCTGCCGGTCCCATCGAGGTGCAGATCGCCCCACCGCAGAGCCGCCGCACCCGGCGCAATCGGTCGTCGGAGAACGACCCGATGCAGACGCGGTCGACGGCATCGAGGCGGCGCAACAGCTCCACAAGCGGCTCGACGACGGCGTCCGACTTGGTGTCGATATTGACAAAAACGCCCGGCCAGCGGGTCAGCACCTCCTCCATCGTGGGGACCCGGATGCCGGTGCCGCGGTGTGGGAACGTGTTGCCGTCGGGGCTGAAGTGGTAGGCGGCGTCGGCGGTGAGGATCTCTGCAGCTGTGAGGTCGACAAGCCTGCCGCGGCGATCGGTGACCCGCTCGAGCACGTGATCGTGGAATGAGAAGACGACGCCGTCACTGCTGACGTGGGCGTCGGTCTCGAGATGGAGGTAGCCGAGCTCGATGGCGGCGTCGAACGCCGGCAGGGTGTTCTCGGGAAGCTCCTCGGCGCCCCCGCGATGGGCGATCGCGATCGGGGTGGGGTGATCGAGGAAGGCGGGCATCTCAGACCGCGGCCGCCTGGAACTCCTCCTGGAGCAGGCGGTCACACGTGGCGGCAGCGCGCCGGCCCTGGGCGATGGCGTCGACCACCAGCGCAGCACCGAGGACGGCATCACCCCCCGCCGTCACCTCGCGGCCGGCGCGCAGGCCGCCGTCGACCGCGATGCGCGTGCCGTCGACCAGCTCGACGCCGAGTTGCTCGAACAGCGGGGACTCGCGCACCCCGCTGAAGCCGATGGCGAGGAGCACCAGATCCGCCTCGATGACGCGCTCCGTGCCGGCACGCCGGAGGAGGCCGCGGCTGCTAGAGCCGTCCCGGCCGCGATCGACCTCGACGACGGTAATGCCGCGCACCCGGCCGCCGGCCTCGCCCTCGAAACCCATAACCTCGACGCCGAAGGCGCGCACCCCACCCTCCTCGTGGGCGGCGTGGTTGCGCAGCACCAACGGCCATTGCGGCCACGGGTTCGACGCCGGTCGCACGCGCGGTGGCTCGGGGTAGATGACCAGCTGCTGCACCGATGCGCAGGCCTCACGATGGGAATCACCGAGACAGTCCGCCGCGGTGTCGCCGCCGCCGATGATCACCACGTTGCGGCCGGCGGCGCTGATCACCTCGTCCGGCGCACCGGCGACGCGACGGTTCTGGCCGGTGAGGTAGTCCATGGCGAGGTGGATGCCGTCGAGGTGGCGTCCCGGGAGCTCGACGTCCCGCGCCCGCTCCGCACCGACCGCCAGCACGACCGCGTCGTGACGCTCGAGGAGCTCCTCGCCGCTCACGTCGACGCCGCAGTCGTAGTTGCACTCGAAGGTGATGCCCTCGGCGCTGAGCAGGTCGAGGCGGCGGTCGAGCAGCCCTTTGCCCATCTTGAAGTCGGGGATGCCATAGCGGAGCAACCCGCCGGGCCGGTCGGCGCGCTCGTAGACCACCACCCGATGGCCGGCGCGGTTGAGCTGCTGCGCCGCCGCCAACCCGGCCGGTCCGGAGCCGACCACGGCGACGCTGCGCCCGGTGCGGAAGGCCGGTGGCTCGGGGTGGATCCAGCCGTTGGCGAACGCGGTCTCGATGGTGGTGCGCTCGATCTCCTTGATGCTCACCGCGTCACCACCGATGGCGAGCACGCAGGCGGGCTCGCACGGCGCCGGACACAGCCAGCCGGTGAACTCGGGAAAGTTGTTGGTGGTGGCCAGGTTGGCGGAGGCGCCGCGCCAGTCGCCGGTGCGGGCCAGACCGTTCCACTCGGGGATCAGGTTGTTGAGGGGACAGGCGTTGTGGCAGAAGGGCACCCCGCAGTCCATGCAGCGTCCCGCCTGCGCCTCCACAGTCGCCAGTGGCAGCGGGTGGATCAGCTCGCGATGGTCGCGGACGCGGTCGGCGACGGCGCGGTACGGCGAGGTGCGCCGTGGCACCTCGAGGAAGTCGCGGCGCACGCTCACACCGCCACCTCGAGTTTCACCGGGCGCGCGGCCATCGCTCGCTCGTAGTCGATCGGGAGCACCTTGACGAATCGCTGCAACGACTGCGGCCAGCCCTCGAGCAGCTCCTCGGCGACCGGGCTGCCGGTGTAGGAGAGGTGATGCTCGAGAAGCTTGCGCACCGTCTCGCCATCGGTGTCCTCGTCGACGTCGACCAGCCGCACCATGTCGGTGTTGCAGCGCTGCGTGAAGCGGCCGTCGACGTCGAGCACGTAGCCGAGGCCGCCGCTCATCCCGGCGGCGACGTTGCGCCCGGTGCGCCCGAGGATGATCACCACGCCGCCGGTCATGTACTCGAGAGCGTGGTCGCCGGTCCCCTCGACGACGGCGTGAGCGCCGCTGTTGCGCACCGCGAACCGCTCGCCGGCGACGCCGCGGGCGTAGAGCTCCCCCGACGTCGCTCCGTAGAGCAGCACGTTGCCGGCGATGACGTTGTCATCGGCAGGCCGATTGGCGTTGGCGGGGGGGACCACCACGATGCGACCGCCGCTGAGGCCTTTGCCGCAGCCGTCGTTGACCTCGCCCTGCACGGTCAGCGTGATGCCGCCCGCCAGCCAGGCCCCGAACGACTGCCCGGCGCTTCCCTGGAGGTGGACGCGGATGGTGTCCGGGGGCAGCCCCGCCGCGCCGTGGCGCATGGCCACCTCGCCGCTGAGACGCGCTCCGACACTGCGGTCGCGGTTGCTCACCCGCATGCGCAGCTGCAGCGGGTTGCCGCTCTCCAGCGCCTCGCCGGCGAACGCGATGACCCGCTCATCGACGTCGCCCTGCCAGGCGTGAGCGGCACGTGGCTGGAAATGGCGCGGTTCGCCGGGTGCGACAAGCAATCGGGCAAGGTCGACGTCGCCGCTGCTGTCCACCTGGCGGAGCAGCTCGACGCGTCCCACCAGGTCCTCGAAGCGGCGAACCCCGAGCCGCGACATCCAGCGACGAACGTCCTCGGCGAGAAAGCGCATGAAAGTGACCACGTGCTCAGCGCGACCCGTGTAGCGCGCCCGCAGGTCGGGATCCTGGGTGGCGATGCCGACTGGGCAGGTGTTGAGGTGACAGACGCGCATCATCACGCAGCCGGCTGCGACCAGCGGCGCGGTGGCGAAGGCGAACTCCTCAGCCCCGAGCAGCGCAGCCACGACGACGTCACGGCCGGTGCGCATCAGTCCGTCGCTCTGCAGCACGACGCGGTCGCGCAGGCCGTTGGCGACCAGAGTCTGCTGGGCCTCGGCGAGCCCGAGCTCCCATGGCGCCCCCGCGTGGGTGAGCGACGACAGCGGCGCGGCGCCGGTGCCGCCCTCGTAGCCGGAGACGACGATGTGGTCCGCGCGGGCCTTGGCGACCGCGGCGGCGATCGGTCCGACACCCATCTCCGCGACCAGCTTGACGCTGATCCGCGCGGTGGGATTGAGCGAGCGCAGGTCGTGGATAAGCTGGGCGAGGTCCTCGACCGAATACACGTCGTGGTGGGGTGGGGGAGAGATGAGCCCGACGCCGGGGGTGGCGTGGCGGAGGTGGGCGATGGTGACGTCCACCTTGTGGCCGGGCAGCTGACCTCCCTCGCCGGGCTTGGCACCCTGGGCGACCTTGATCTGGATCTCGTCGGCGTTGATGAGGAAATGGGCGGTGACCCCGAAACGGGCCGACGCCACCTGCTTGATGGCGCTGCGGCGGGAGTCCGGGCCGTCGCTCTCGAACCGTGCCGCGTCCTCGCCTCCCTCGCCGGTGTTGGAGCGGCCGCCGATGCGATTCATGGCGATCGCCAGCGTCTCGTGCATCTCCGGGGAGATCGAGCCAAGCGACATGGCACCCGTGGCGAAGCGGTGCACCAGCGTATCGGCGCTCTCCACCTCGTCGAGCGGCACGGCGGTGTCCGCCTCGCGCAGCTCGAGCAGGCCGCGCAGGGTGCGGCGCTCGGCCGATTCGCGGTCGGCGAGCGCTACGTAGCGCGCGAAGTCCGCGCTCGACTCGGAGCGGACAGCGTGCTGAAGGGCGCCGATCACCTCGGGGTTCCAGGCGCGCTTCTCACCGTTGCGGCGCCATTGGTAGCTGCCCCCCGGGTCGAGCGCGGCCGGTGGCGCACCCCGCGCGGGGAAGGCGCGGCCGTGGCGGCTCAGCGCGTCCGCGGCGACACGGTCCAGGCCGGAGCCGCCGATGCGCGTCGGGGTCCCCGTGAAGTAGCGGTCGACGACGTCCTCAGCGAGGCCGATGGCCTCGAACAGCTGGGCGCCGCAGTACGACAGCGCCGTCGAGATGCCCATCTTGGCGATGGTCTTGAGCAGTCCGTTGCGCAGTGCATGGATCATGTTGCGCTGCGCCGCCGCGGCGTCGAGGTTCTCGAGCACGCCGGTGGCGGCCATCTCCGCGGCGGTGTCGAGGAGCAGGTAAGGATTGACCGCCTCGGCGCCGTAGCCGATGAGCAGTGCGAGATGGGCGACCTCGCGCGGCTCGCCGCTCTCCACGACCAGCCCCACCCCGGTGCGGGTGCGTTCGCGGAGCAGGTGATGGTGGATCGCGGCGGTGGCCAGCAGTGAGGGGATGGGCACGTGGCCCGCGTCGGCTCCGCGGTCGCTGACGATGAGAACGGAGCGCCCCGAGGACACCGCCTCGGAGGCCAGACGGCAGATGCGGTCGAGCCCGTCGCGCAGCCCGTCGGCGCCGCCGGCGCGGTGGAAGACGGCGTTGATCGTCTCCGCGGGAAATTGCCGCTGGGTGACGTGGCGGATCGTCGCCAGGTCCGAGCTGGTGAGGATGGGGTGGGCCATCTCCAGCCGCGCCGCCTGGCCAGGTCCCTGCTCGAGCATGTTCCCGCCGGCGCCCAGAGAGGTGGCCAGCGACATCACCGACACCTCCCTGATGGGGTCGATCGGCGGGTTGGTCACCTGGGCGAAGAGCTGCTTGAAGTACGCGAACAGCGGCTGGGGACGATCGCTCAGCACCGCCAGCGGCGCGTCGTTGCCCATCGACCCGACCGGCTCCTCGCCCTTGGACGCCATCGGTGCCACCACCAGACGGAGGTCTTCATCCGTCCACCCGAAGAGGTGCTGGCGGATCCGCAACGTCCCGGAATCCGGCTCCTGCAGCTCGGCGCCCCGGGTGAGCTCGTCGAGACGGACGGTGCCGCCGCGGATCCACTCCCCGTAGGGATGGCGGCCGGCGAGCTGGCGCTTGATGGCGCCGTCGTCGAGGATCGCCCCCGCCTCCGTGTCGACGAGGAGCAGCCGGCCGGGGTCGAGCCGCCACTTCTTGACGATCCGCTCCTCGGGGATGTCGAGCACGCCTGCCTCGGAGGCCATCACCACGAGGCCGTCGTCGGTCACTAGGTAGCGCGCCGGGCGGAGGCCGTTGCGGTCGAGGCAGGCGCCGACCAGCCGGCCGTCGGTGAAGGCGATGGCGGCGGGACCGTCCCACGGTTCGAGCAGCGACGCGTGGAACTCGTAGAAGGCACGGCGCTCATCGTCGAGAAGATCGTTGCTCTGCCACGCCTCGGGGATCATCATCATCATGGCGTGCTCGATCGAGCGCCCCGACATGGTGAGCAGCTCGAGCGCGTTGTCGAACTGCGTGGAGTCCGAGCCGGCGGCGTCGAGGACGTCACGGATCTTGTCGATGTCGCCGCCGAAGAGTGCGCTGCGGAACTTCGACTGCCGCGCCGACATCCAGGCGGCGTTGCCGCGGATGGTATTGATCTCGCCGTTGTGCGCCGACATGCGCAGCGGCTGGGCGAGGTCCCAGCGGGGCAGCACGTTAGTCGAGAAGCGGGCGTGCACCAGCGCCAGCGCGGAGCGCGTCGTCTCGTCATGCAGGTCCGTGTAGAAGCGACCGAGCTGCTCGGCGGTGAGCATCCCCTTGTAGACGAGTGTGCGGCTGCTCAGGCTGGCGATGTGGAGGACGCGGCGGTCCATTTCCGCGGCGCAGGCCCGCGACTCGATGACTCGGCGCAACACGTAGAGGCGGCGCTCCAGAGCGTCGCCGTCGAGCCCGACTGCGGCGACGAAGAACTGGCGGATGCGCGGCATCGCCTTGCGAGCGGTGATCCCGGGCACCGTGGCGTCGATCGGCACGTCCCGCCAGCCGAGCAGGTGCACGCCCTCGTCGGCGCAGCACTCCGCGATGAGCGCCTGCGCGGTGCGGCGCGCCGCAGCCGCCGCCGGGAGGAACACCATGCCGACGCCATAGCCGCCGGCAGGGGGGAGCTCGACCCCGGCCCTGGCGCGGAGGAAGTCGTCGGGAACCTGGAGCAGGATGCCGGCCCCGTCGCCGGTGTCGGGGTCGGAGCCGGTGGCTCCGCGATGGCCGAGGTTGACGAGCGCGCGCATCGCCGCGGCCACGATGTGGTGAGTGGCGGTGCCTGATGTGGTGGCCACAAAGGCGACGCCGCAGCCATCGTGCTCGAAGCCAGGATCGCGAAGGTCGCGGTCGGTCGGCATGGGAGCGCTCATCCGTTCGATGCCATGGAGCCTGACACGACTTGGTCAGCCGATCAAGACGCAATAGTAGGGGGTGGCGAATTTGGCCGGGCTCCACCTTCATCGATGTCGCATTCGCTACGATCAAAGCGAGTTCACGCTTGTTCTGCACGGATGCGCCGCCGCAGGCGCCGTCAGGGGAGAGATGGCCGAGATCACCGCCAGGTCGGTGGCGCGCGACGCCGGTCACCCGGGACCGACGCTGCTGGAGCGATTCCGCCGCAACCAGCCCTGGTGGCTGCTGCCGATCAGCGTCGTGGCCGTGCTCGGCGGCTTCGGGCTCTACGCGCTGGTGTCGGTGTTCATCTTCCGGCCCGGTGAGATCGGTCCGTACCTCTCGCCCTTCTGGTCTCCGAAGATCGGCGACAACGGCAAGCTCTTCGGGCCTTTCCCCGGGGCTGCATTCATCCTGCTCAGCCCGCTCGCCTTCCGGGGCACCTGCTACTACTACCGCAAGGCGTACTACCGGTCCTTCTTCTGGGACCCGCCGGCGTGCGCGCTCGGTGAGTTGCGCCACCGCAAATACCGCGGCGAATCGAAGTTGCCAATGGCGCTCAACAACCTCCATCGCTTCACCCTGTACGTCGCCGTTGTGATCCTCGGCTTCCTCTGGTACGACGCGCTGACTGCCTTCAACAACCCCGCCACCGGCAAGTGGGGCTTCGGGCTGGGCAGCGCGATCCTGGTCGTCAACGTGGTGTTGCTCAGTGGCTACACCTTCAGCTGCCACTCTCTCCGCCACCTCGCCGGGGGCGGGTTGGACTGCTACTCGACCGCGCGGCTCGGCACCCTGCGCAACCGGGCGTGGCGCGGCCTCACCGTGCTCAACGGACGGCACCCGATGTGGGCGTGGGTGAGCCTCTTCTCGGTGCTCCTCGCCGACGTCTACATCCGCATGCTCCAAGCCGGCTGGTTCGCCGACCCCCACATCGGCTTCTGACCATGCCGCTCGAGAGCTACATCACCCACGAGTGCGACGTGCTCGTCATCGGCGCCGGCGGCGCCGGCATGCGCGCGGCGATTGCCGCGGCCGAGGCGGGCTGCAGAACCATCGTGGTCACCAAGTCACTGCTCGGCAAGGCGCACACGGTGATGGCCGAGGGCGGCATCGCTGCCGGACTGGGCAACGTGGACAGCGATGACGGCTGGGAGGTGCACTTCGCCGACACCATGCTCGGCGGCCAGCTGCTCAACAACTGGCGGATGGTCGAGATCTACGCGCACGAGGTGATCGACCGCGTCTACGAGCTGGAGCGGTGGGGCGGCCTCTTCGACCGCACCGAAGACGGGCGCATCATGCAGCGCGCCTTCGGAGCGCACAGCTGGAAGCGCCTCGCCCATGTCGGCGACCGCACCGGCCTCGAGCTGATCCGCACCTGCCAGGACAAGCTGGTGCACACCGAGCGCACCGAGACCTTCATGGAATACACGCTGACACGGCTGCTCAAGAATGGTGACCGCGTCGTCGGCGCCATGGGGTACCGGCGCAACGACGGCAAGTTCGTGGTCATCAAGGCGGGCGCCACTGTGCTCGCCAGTGGTGGCTGGGGCCGCATGTACCGCTACACCAGCAACAGCTGGGAGGGAACCGGCGACGGCGCGGCGATGGCCTACGACGCCGGCGCCGACCTCATCGACATGGAGTTCGTTCAGTTTCACCCGACGGGCATGGTGTGGCCGCCCGGGGCGCGCGGCATCCTGGTCACTGAGGCGGTGCGCGGCGAGGGCGGCCTGCTCTTCAACAGCGAGCACCAGCGCTTCATGCTCGAGTACGACCCGGTGAAGAAGGAGTTGAGCTCACGCGACGTCGTGGCCCGCTCCATCTACAAGGAGGTGAAGGCGGGGCGCGGCTCGCCACACGGTGGCGCCTTCCTCGACATCACCCACCGCGGGGCCGACTACATCCTCAAGAAGCTGCCCTCGATGTACGAGCAGTTCCACGCCCTGGCGTCGGTCGACATCACCCGCGAGGCGATGGAGGTGGGGCCGACCATCCACTACACCATGGGCGGTGTGCGCGTCGAGGCCGAGACGGCGGCGACCACCGTGCCCGGACTGTTCGCGGCGGGCGAGGCGGCGGGCGGGCTGCACGGCGCCAACCGCCTCGGCGGCAACTCGCTGGGCGACATCCTCGTGTTCGGGCGCCGCGCCGGCGTCGCCGCGGCGGAGTTCGCCCGCACCAGGGGCGTCGACCGTGCCATCGACGAGGGCGAGGTGGCGGAGGAGCAGGATCGCCTCTACGATCCGCTCGACAGCCGCCACGGCTGGACCGACCGCGAGAACCCGTACCACCTCCACGAGGAGCTGCAGGCGGCGATGCAGGATGACGCCGGCATCGGCCGCACCGCGGAGTCGCTGCAACGGGCCCTGGCGGCAATCCTCGAGCTGCGCGAACGGAGCTCACGCATGCGCGTGGTCGGGCACCGCGACCTCAACCCCGGATGGCACACCTGCCGCGACGTCGCCTTCATGCTCACCATCAGCGAGGCGATCGTGCGCAGCGCCATACGCCGCGAGGAGAGCCGTGGTTCGCAGTGGCGGTTCGACTTCCTCGAGCAGGACACTGAGCAGGGCAAGGTCAACTATGTGTCGCGTCGCGCCGGCGACGGCATGGCCATCGATGCCGCGCCGCTGCAGGCGATGCCCGAGGAGCTGGTCAAGCTGCTGCCCCGCAGCCGCTTCTACGACCCTGCGAAGCTTCCCAAGGGACACATCAAGCCCGAGAACATGCCGGCCGCGGCGGCCGCGCTGGGGAGCACGTCATGACCTCGCTGTACCAGAAGCAGCCCGCGCCGGGAGTCGATGCCGCGCCGGCCGAGCACGACGTTCCCGATCCCGGCCTCACCGGCGAGACGATCACGCTCAACGTCTTCCGGGGGACTCCCGGCGGCGAGCAGGGAGACGTGTCCTACGACGTGCCGGCGGTCACCGGCATGGTGGTGCTCGACGCCATCCACTACATCCAGCACAACCTCGACACGGACCTGGCGGCGCGCTGGAACTGCAAGGCCGCCAAGTGCGGGTCCTGCAGCGCGGAGATCAACGGGCGGCCGACATTGATGTGCAAGACACGCGTCGATGACCTTGCGGAAGGACCGATCACGGTGCGACCCATGAAGGCCTTCCCGCTCATCAAGGACCTGGTGTGCGACGTCTCGCGCAACTACGAGATCAACAAGGAGATCCCTCCGTTCACGGCAGCCCCGGACGACGGGACACCGTGGCGCATCCAGCAGAAGGACATCGACAGGCTCTTCGAGTTCCGTAAGTGCATCGAGTGCTTCCTGTGCCAGGACGTCTGCCATGTCAACCGTACCCACGGCCTCTCCGATCAGTTTTACGGGCCGCGCTTCTTCGTACGCGTCGCCGGCCTGGAGATGCATCCCAAGGACGTGCTCGATCGCACCGAGCAGACTCGCGACGAGGGCGGACTTGGCTACTGCAACATCACCAAGTGCTGCACCGAGGTGTGCCCGGAGCACATCCACATCACCGACAACGCGATCATCCCGCTCAAGGAGCGTGTCGCCGACAAGGACTGGGACCCGGTGCGCTGGGTCGGTCGCAAGGTGTTCGGTAGTCGCGACAACGACACGCGATGACGGAGAAGCCGCGGGACTCGGCGCTTCGCGACGCGTTCGTCGGGATCCTCATGACGGTGGGCCCGTTCTTCGGGGTGCGCTACCGCCCGCCCCGAGTGGAGATCCCGGTAGTCACGACTCCTGCCACGGAGACCGAGGAGGACCTCTCCTCAGACGGGCTGACCTCGGCCCGGCCCCTTCCCGAGGACTGACGGAGGGCGCGCCACCAGCAACGCGGTGGCCACGAGCGCGTACGGGGCCAGCGATCCGGCCCCCGCCGGCAGCGTTCCCGAACCATCCACGGACAGGCAGACGGCGAGCACCACCCAGACGCCGAGCAGGGCAAACAGTGCCGCCCCGGGAAGCGCGCGGCCGCGATCCCGGTCGCGCCCGGTCGCGGCCACGGTCATCCATGCGAAGACCGGTGCCAGCAGCGCCAGGTCGTGCGGGTAGAGGTGGGGTGCGCAGAGCAGCGACAGGACGATCGCGACGGCCAGCGACGACTCCAGGCTGATGCGGCCGGCTGCCCCCCGGCGAGCGGCGAGCGCGACGGCGGCCAGCGCGGCCAACGTCACCACGACGGTCAGCCCCGTCGAGATCCTGCCCCCACCGGTCCAGGCACTGAAGAGTCCCGCCACGCTCTCCTGGGCGTTGGGAAAGTCGGACCTGCCGCTCTCCAGCGCGCTGACGAAGCCCGCGATCCCGCCCGGTCCGACGGCGACGAGGCTGGCCAGCATGGCGCCGGCCACGCCCGCGATCGCCCCCGCGATCAGCCGGCGATCTCCCCACACGAGGATCCACACGGCCACTCCAAGAAAGAGATGGGGCTTGCCGGCGAGTGCGGCGAGGCCGAGCAGCGCGCCGGCGAGCAGAGGGCTGCGGCGTCTCATGGCCGCGTAGGCGCAGGCGAGCAGGAGCGCGGGCATGCCGACATCCTGGCCCTCGAGCAGCATCGCCAAGGTCGCCGGCAGGGCCAGCCCGACTCCGGCGGCCAGGGCGCCGACGCGGCCGCGGTGCCGAGGCACGTGCGCTGCCTGTGCCGCGATCACCACCGCCGCCACCAGGCAGGCGAGCTGCATCAGTCCCCACAGCCGGAAGGCGGCGTCCAGCCCGGCCAGGGTGAACGGCACCATCAGAACGGCGGCGATGGGCGCGTGAATGTAGAAGAGGGTGCCGGGGTGGCTGCCCTGTACAACCGCCGCGTAGACACGCGACTGGAGCACGGGATCGTAGAGCTGTGCCGCGTGGCCCTCGCGAAGGATCACCCCGGCGACTTGGAGCGGCACGAAATCGCTCTGGGCGATCTCGGTGGGTTTCTCGGCGATCCAGCGCACCACGAACACGACGACGAGGAGGCCCGCGGTGGCGAGAAGCAGGAGCAGACGGCGCGAGGAGGGATCGCGGCGCACGCCCGGATTGGCCGGCACGTCAGCCGACTGCCACCGCCTCGCCCAGCGCGGGCATGGACGGGTCGATGTCGGCGCGCCGCGAGTCCATGAGGTCGACGAGCTGCTGGACCGACGCGGCCGAGCGGTGCAGCGCGGCCCGGTCGCCGTCGGACAGGGCCACCTCGACCACGTCGACCAGCCCTCCCGCACCCAGCCGTGCCGGGACGCCGGTGTACAGCCCGCGGATGCCGTACTCGCCGTCGAGGTGCACGGCACACGGGAGCACTTGGCGGGTGTCGAGCAGGATGGCGTCGGTCATCTGCGCGGCCGCGGCTGAGGGGGCGTAGTAGGCGCTGCCCGTCTTGAGCAGGGCGACGATCTCCGCGCCACCATCGCGGGCGCGCTGCACGATGCTCTCCAGGCGCTCCGCCGGGATCAGCTCGGACACGGGCACGCCGGCGACGGTGGTCAGCGAGGTGAGCGGCACCATGGTGTCGCCGTGGCCGCCGAGGACGTACGCGGCGACGTCGAGAACCGAGGCGTCGAGCTCCCGCGCGATGAAGGTGCGGAAGCGGGCGGTGTCGAGAACGCCGGCCATGCCGATGACCCGCTCGCGGGGGAAGCCGCTGACCGCCTTCGCCACCTGGGCCATGGCGTCGAGCGGGTTGCTGACCACCACGATCACGGAATCGGGCGACTGCTCGGCCACCTGGCGCGCCACCGAGGCCACGATTGTGGCGTTGGTCATCACCAGGTCGTCGCGCGACATGCCCGGCTTGCGGGCCACGCCGCTGGTGATGAGCACGACGTCCGACCCGGCTGTCTCCTCGTAGCCGTTGGTGCCGGTGACCAGCGAGTCGTAGCCGACGATGGGACCGGCTTCGAGCATGTCGAGCGCCTTGCCCTGGGGAAGGCCCTCCACGATGTCGACGAGCACGATGTCCGCGTAGTTGCGCTCAGCGAGGCGCTGCGTCAGCGTGGCGCCGACATTGCCGGCGCCGACGACGGTGATCTTGAAGCGCACGGTGGCACGCTAGCATGGCGTGATGCCCTCTCGCCGCCTCCGTCGCCGCGAGCGCGCCGCCGCGTACGGCGTCCTGGGAATCGTCACCGAGGTGGCGTTCACCGCGGTGGAGCAGAGCCTGCACCGGTCGACGCGGAGCGCAAAGCTCGAGGGGCACACGTACCTCTGGATGCCGCCCATCTACGCGCTGTGCGCAGTTATGTACGAGCCGCTGCACGACCGACTTCGCGACGTGCCGGTTGCGCAGCGTGCCGCCGTCTACGCGGCGGGATTCATCGGCGTCGAGTACGTCACCGGACGGCTCATCGAGCGCGCCGCCGGGGTGATCCCCTGGGACTACAGGGGACGCAGCCGATTCCAGCTGCACGGCGCCACCCGGTTCGACTACGCGCCGCTCTGGGCGGCGGCGGGGATGGCGCTCGAACCGGTCGACGACGCGCTGCGGTCGCTGCGGCTGAGCCGGGCGGGCTGATGGCCCGGCGGCGCCTCCCGGCGGGCGCACGGGCGCGCGCGCTCACCACGGTGGAGCGCCTGCGGCCTGAGTACCCGCATGCCACCACCGCGCTCGTGCACGAATCCCCGCTCCAACTGCTCGTCGCGACCATCCTCAGCGCCCAGACCACCGACGAGCGGGTCAACATGGTTACCCCGATGCTCTTCGCGCGCTACCCGACGGCGCACGCGCTCGCGCAGGCGTGCCAGGAGGACGTCGAGGAGCTGATCCGCTCCACCGGCTTCTTCCGCATGAAGGCGCGGGCGATTCGCGAGATGTGCCAGGACGTGATGGGGCGGTTCGGTGGCGAGGTGCCGCCCCGCATGGAGGACCTGGTCACGCTCCGCGGCGTGGGCCGCAAGACCGCCAACGTGGTGCTGGGCGTGGCGTTCGGCGTGCCCGGTTTCCCCGTCGACACGCACGTCACCCGGCTCACGCGGCGGCTCGGCCTCACCAGCGCCACTGACCCGGTGGACATCGAGACCGACGTCACGTCGATGGTGCCGAAGGAGGAGTGGACCCTGCTCAGCCTGCGCCTCATCCTGCACGGGCGCGGGGTGTGCGTCGCCCGCACGCCGCGCTGTGCGCAGTGCGTCCTCAACGACATCTGCCCCTCGGCTCAGCTCGGGCCCCTGGTGGTGGGGCCGGCGCAGCGCGCCGGTCAGGCCACCGCGAGGACGCGACGGGTGCGGTCCCCGAGACTGAGCTGACGGAACCCGGGGAACGCGCAGGCGCGGGGCCGGTGGATGGAAAGCACCAGCACCTCGGTGCGCTCCAGCTCGCGCACGTCGATCCCGCAGGCACCGGCCACCGCGGCGGCCGCGATGACCCGTTCCGCATCCGCGCTGACGTGCCCCGTCCAGGCCGTGAACGACAGGCTGACCTGCGCGTAGACGAAGAGCTCAGCGCCGTGCTCGGGGATGCTCGTCTCGACAACGCTGAGCGTGTGCCCGGCAGGTAGCTCTGCCATCAGCGTCTCGGCCACGCCACCGAGCAGGGTGCGCGCGGCGATGACGCCCGGGGCTCGTGGTACACGAGAGCGGTGCGGCCGTCGGCGCGGAGGTGTTGCACGGCGAGCGCGCTGAGGCCTGTCCTCGCGTCGAAGAAGCTGACCGGGAGGGTGGCGAGCGGGGCAGAGACGTCCATCGCGACACGCAGGCTACGAGCTGCGCCCGGACATGGGGCGGACGTCGTACGCGGGACCGACGGCCCCCGCGCGTCGTACAGTTCGCGTCCATGCAGGGCGCCCAGAAGTTGACCCCCCTCGACGCCTCGTTCCTCCACCTCGAAACGCCGCGGACGCACATGCACATCGGCGGCGTGGCCATCTTCGAGCGGTCGCCGCTGGGGACAGGGCGTGCCCTCTACGACGGGCTCGCCAAGGCGATCGCGCCGCGGCTGGACCTCATGCCCCGATATCGGCAGAAGCTCTCGTTCGTCCCGCTCAGCCTCGACACGCCGGTGTGGGTCGACGACCCCGACTTCGACATGAGCAACCACCTGGTGCGCGCCGCCCTGCCGAAGCCGGGTGGTGACGAGGAGCTGCGGGAGCTCATCGGTCGCGTCTTCTCCCGCCAGCTCGACCGCCGCCGCCCGCTCTGGGAGATCTACATCGTCGAGGGACTGCGGAACGGCCGCTGGGCACTGCTGACCAAGTCACACCACGCCATGGTCGACGGCATCTCCAACCTGGAGCTGGCCACCATCCTGCTCGACGTCGAGCCGGAGCCGGCCAAGCAGCCCTTCGGCGTTTCCCGCTGGGAGGCGCGCGAGTCGCCGACCGGGATGGGCCTGTTCATCAACTCGCTGCGTGACCGCCTCACCCGTCCCGCCCGGGTCTTGAGCGCAGCACGCGCGGTCGCCGGTCAGCCCGCGCGGCTAGCCAACGCGCTGCGCGACACGGCCAGCGGCCTGGCGTCGATGGCCGAGCACATGGGCGCGCCCAAGTCGCCCATCAACGGCAAGACCGGCCCCGCGCGCGCCTTTGCCTACAGCCGCTTCCCACTGCGGGACTTCCGCGACGTCAAGACGGCATTCGGGGGCACCATCAACGACATCGTGCTCGCCGCCGTGGCCGGCGGCCTCCGTCACTTCCTGGTGGCGCGGGGGATCGATCCCGACGACGAGAGCTCGGCGCTGCAGGCGCTCTGCCCGGTGAGCATCCGCGACACCAGTGAGCGCACCGCGCTGGGCAACCGCCTGGCCATGCTGCTGGTGAAGCTGCCCATCGCCGAGGCGGACCCGGCGCGCCGCGTCGCCAAGGTGCGCACCACCGTCGACGCCCTGAAGGCGCGCAAGCAGGCGGTCGGCGCCGACTTCCTCCTCAACCTCGCGGGCTTCGCGCCCGCGACGCTGCACGCCATGGTGGCGCGCGCCTCACTGCGCCAGATCGCCTTCAACCTGATCGTCACCAACGTTCCCGGACCGCAATTCCCGCTGTACTGCCAGGGCGCCAGGCTGGTCGAGGTGTTCCCGATCGCCTTCCTGTATGACGGCCAGGAGCTGGCCGTCGCCATCTTCAGCTACGACGGAATGCTCAACTTCGGCTACCTCGTCGACGCCCAGGGCATCCCCGACGTCGACGTCTTCGCTGAGTGCGTCGAGGAGGGCTTGCGCGAGCTGGTGGAGGCGGCCGGCGCGGCGACCAGTGACGGCCTCGCTACCACGCGCACGCGCAGCGCGCGCCCGGCACCGAAGAGGGCGACTGCGGCGAAGGGCGCCCGCAAGGGAACGGCGACGCGGAAGGCGGCGGCGACGCGCAAGACCACGACCAGGCATCGCGGCGCCGCCTGACGGCGGCGCGCAGGTCAGGCCGGGCTCGGTCCGCTCAGGCGGCGCGCCCAGGCGTGCGCCTGGTCGTCGGGCACCGGGCTGTGCCCGTCCATCGAGACGGCCAGGCGCCGAGCCTCCGCGGGGTCGAGCCGCAAACGTCCCGCCTCGGCGTTGTCGATGAGGCCGGCGTCGATGCAGAGGTTGAGGAATGGGGCGAGCTGGTCGGGGTCGAGCGGGTCGAGGAAGCGCATCTTGCGAATCAACCGCTCGCGGTTGCTGGGGAGGTAGACGCCGAGGTCGGCGAACGCCAGGAGCACAGCGCGAGCGAGGTCGCGGAGATCGTCCACGAGGTGGATGGTACGCAACCGGAGTGAAGACAACGCTCGAAAGCGGCGACGAATCGCTTTCGGTACGCTACCGCGCCAACCGGATGGCGTCGGCCAGGAGCGCGGCCACGCCGAGTGTGTGGGCGGTCGTTTGCATGCGCCACGACCTGTCGCGCAGATGCGCGATGAGCTCGTCGTACATCGGTGCATAGAGGGCGTTGACGACGGCGCGGTCGCTCAGCGAGACGGCCGTGCGCGGCCGGCTGGGCATGCCGTCGTGCACAACAGTGAGCGTCGCGTCCGCCCAGTCCATCTGCAGACACTGCGCGCGGCGTTCGAGGCGGATGACATTGGCGCGGCGGCTACCCGCGTAGGAGACCTCGATGCGACCGGTGCCGGCGCTGCCGATGCGCACCTCGACGGACGCGACCTCCCGACCGCCGGGGCCCTCGCGATGACACGCCACTACCGCGCAGCCGGGATCGAGAAGCGCGAACAGGGCCAGGTAGTGCACCGCGTGGTCACCGAGGATGCCGCCCTCGTGCTCGGGATCGGCGCGCCATCCTCCCGCGCTCAACGGGTCGGTGCCAGGGCGCTCCACGTCCGCGTGCAGGCTGAACGGCTCGCCGCCGTCCACGGCGCCGGCGGCGGCGCGGGCCATCCACCGCCACGGCGTGGCGAAGCGGTACTGATGCACTGTGGCCAGCGCCAGCTCGGGGTGCTCCCGCGCCAGTGCTCGGAGAGCGGCGACGTCGGCGTCGCTGAGCCCGAGCGGCTTTTCGCAGAGCACGTGGACGCCGCGCTCCGCCGCAGCGGCCATCTCGCCGAGATGCGCGCTGGGCGGCGTGGCGATGACCAGCAGGTGCGGAGCGGTGGCCTCGAGCATGGCGTCGTTGTCAGCGAAGCCGGCGGTGTTTGGATGGGCGGCGATGACCGCCTCACGGCGGGCGCCGTCGGGGTCGCAGACGCCCACGAGTTGCACGGCCCCGCTCGCCTCGGCGTCGCGCAGGGCGGGGAGGTGAGCGCGGGTGGCCGCTGAACCGATGCCGACCAGGGCGATGCGCAGGGCCTCGCCGCGGCGGTCGTCAGCCGGCAAGGGCACGCCGCAGCGCTGCGATGGCCTCGTCCGCGCCGTCCTCGGTGAGCACCAGCGGAGGGTTGAGGCGGACCTCGGGCACGTCACCGACGATGAGGATGCCCTCGTCGAGGCAGCGACGGAAGAGCCGCAGGCAGAGCTCGGGACCGGCGAGGCTCCCGGTCGCGGGGTCGAGGAGGTCGAAGCCGAGCATCATCCCGACGCCGCGGTTGTGGGCCACGTACGGCGACTCCCTGTCCAGCGCGACGACGCCCTCGGCGAGGCGCAGCGCCGTGCCGTTGACGTGGTCGAGGAAACCGGGAGCCGCGATCACCTCGAGCACGGCGCTGCCCGCCGCGCAGGCCAGCGGGTTGGCCCCATAGCTGCTCGAGGTTGCCGACGGCTGGGCAAACAGGCTGGCGTCCCACAGCTCTCCCGATGCGGCCACGCCGCTGAGTGGGTAGCCGCCCCCGATCGCCTTGCCGAGGACCAGGATGTCGGGGCGTACGCCGAACCAGTCCACCGCGAAGTTGCGCCCGAGCCGGCCGAAGCCGGTGATCGACTCGTCGACGATGAGCAGCCAGCCGCGCCGGTCGCAGAGCGCGCGCAGGCCGGCGAGGAAGCCGCGCTCGGGCGGCCGGTTGCCGGCCGTGCCCAGGACGGGCTCAACGATGATCGCGGCCACCCCCTCGAGCTCGGCCGCGCTCCGATCGAGCTCGGCGAGCGCGCCGGCGCCGTCCTCGGCGCACTCCGGGTAGGTGAGCGCGTCGTGCTCCTCACACCGGGGGTAGGGGAGGGAGTGCACCCAGTCGACTCCGAGGCTGACCTGTTCGTCGGGGAAGCGACCGCCGCTGAAGCGCACCCCGGTGGTCTTGCCGTGGAAGCCGCTCGAGAAGGAGATGAGGTCACGGCGCCCGCTCACAGACTGGGCCAGCCGGACCGCCACCTCGACGGCCTCGGCGCCGCCGGAGTAGAGCGCCACCCGGTCCACACCCACCGGGAGAACGCCGGCGAGGCGGTCGAGGTAGGCGGCGTGCTCGGGTGTGTGGAGCACACACGCAGCGAGCTTCTTGGCTTGCGCCGCCACCGCCTCGGACCACACCGGGTTGCCGTGACCGATGGCCGCCACGCCCATGGCGGTGGCGAAGTCCAGCAGCCGCCTGCCGTCGTCGGTGACCAGGTAGGGCCCTTCGCCGTGGGTCACCACTAGGCCCGCCGATTCGGCGATGCGGCGCGGACCTCCGCCGCCGAGACGGCGCACCGTCTGCGCGACGGCGCTGGTGGGCGAGGTTCCGACAGTTGTGCTCACTAGATTGCCTCGATGTCGTTGTCGCCACCAGCGCGCCGCCGGATGCGGCGGACGTGGGGTGCGTGCTGCAGGTGGTAGGGGATGTTGACGACCACGGTCCCGGGACGGAACAGTAGCTGCGCCTTGAGGCGCAGGGCTGTCTGGTTGTGGAGCAGCTGGTGCCACCAGCGGGTAGCCACGAGCTCCGGCAGGACGATGATCAGCGTGTCGTCGTTGCGCTGGCTATCGATGGCGTCGATGTAGCGGAGCAGCGGGCGGACGAAGGTGCGGTACGGCGACTCGACGATCTCCAGGGGCACGTGGTTGCCCCAGACTTCCCAGCGTGCTCGCATCCTGGCGATGTGCTCCTCGTCGTCGCAGATGTGGACCGCGATGACGTTGTCGGTCATGCTCCGGGCAAAGGCGAGCGACTGCAGTGCCAGGCTGTTGAGGTCGGCGATCGGCACCAGGGCGACCAGCTTGAGCTCGTCGGGGGAGGTGGCGATCTCGGTGGTCAGCGTGTTGCTCACCTCGAGGTAGTGACGATGCACCGCGAAGCAGGCCGCGACCAGGATGGGGACGATGATGACGATCACCCCGGCGCCGTCCTTGAACCGCGTCACGCCGTTGATGAGCAGAACCAGGGCGGTGATGACGGTGCCCGTGGCATTGATGACCAGGCCGAGCCTCCAGCCCTTCTCGCGCAGCCGTAACCATCGCGACACCATGCCCGCCTGCGACATCGTGAAGGCGGTGAAGACCCCGACGGCGTACAGCGGCAGGAGGCTGTTGACGTTGCCGTTGAATCCCCACACCAGCAGGGCGGACAGCACGGCCAGCACGATGATTCCGTTGCTGTACGAGAGACGGTCACCGAGCCTCTTGAACTGGTGCGGTGCGAAGTCGTCCCGGGCCATGAAGAACAGCAGCCTTGGAAAATCGGAGAAGGCGGTGTTGCCGGCGAGGACAAGGATCGCCGTGGTCGAGACGATCACGAAGAAGTAGAGCGGCCCGTTGTGGAAGGCGTAGGTTGCAACCTTGGAGATGACCGTCTGGTAATGCGGCGACGCTGGGTCGTCCGGCACCAGCCCCAACCAGTACGTCACCAGGCTGATGCCGACGAACATGGCGCCGAGGATGATCCCCAGCGTGGTGATGGTGATGCGGGCGTTGACCCACTCCTTGGGTTTGAACGCCGGCACGCCGTCGCTGATCGCCTCGACACCCGTGAGGGCGGTGGCACCGGACGCGAACGCCCGCAGCAGAAGAAAAATCCCGAGCGTCTGGGTCACCCGGTGGGGATCGATGACGGGGACGGTGCGCGGCACGTGGTTGGTGATGATCTGGAACCCCGCCACGATGACCATGAGGAACATCGACGCGATGAACAGGTAGGTCGGGGCCGCGAAGATGGAGCCGGACTCACGGATTCCGCGCAGATTGCCGAAGAGGAGCAGCGCGATGAAGACGAGGCACAACGGGACGCGGTAGGGGATGGCGGCGGGCGCGGCGCTGATGATGTTGTCGGTCCCCGCCGCGACCGACACCGCGACGGTCAAGGTGTAGGAGGTCATCAGGGCACAGCCGGCGGTCAGCCCGGCGAGGTGGCCGAGGTTGTCGCTGGCCACGATGTACGAGCCGCCGCCTTTGGGATACGCCTTGATCGTCTGCCTGTAGCTGAGCACGACGATGGCTAGTAGGAGGGCGATGGCCCCGGTGATCGGGAGGATGAATCCATAGGCGGTGGCGCCGGCGAGGACTAGGTAGAAGAGGATCTGCTCGGTGGCGTACGCCACGGACGAGAGCGCGTCGGACGAGAGCACCGCCAGCGCCTTGATCTTGGTGAGCCGTTCGTGGGCTTGCTGTTGCGTCGCCAGCGGCGTGCCCAGGAGGGCGTTGCGGAGGCGACCGCGGAAGCGCGCGAAGTCGCCGGTGGGCGCGGTGGCGCGCTTGGTTACCTCGAGCCAACCCGGGGCCTTGTGCTCGAAGCCCTGGCTCTTCGAGCGCATGACGCGCACGTACTGCTGGCCGGGACGGCCGCGCTTCTCGAGGAGGTCGAGGTCGGGGTCGATGGCCGCGTCGACGTGCGAGCGCGCCCGCGGCACGCGCGACCACGCCTGCCCTGCCTCCCGAAGCGCGGCCACCTCGTCGTCGGCGAGTTCGACGGTGGCGGGGCCGGACACGTCCGGCGTCGGTTCACTCACTTCTTGGTCACAAACTCCGTCGCAGAGTGTAGTCAGCGGTTCGGCGAACGCGGATCACGGGGTGTCGGGTACGATTCGCGCGTTCCGATGGATTGCGACCTGGCCGAGTGATCGACACAACCGAGGCATCGTCCCCCGCCGCCGGCGAGGAGACGGACAGCCGCAGCACACCTGTCAACGGTGGCGGCCGCGCTGTCGCACAGACCGTGCGCCGCCGCGCGCCCGCCGCCGGCCCGGCGCCGTCGCAAATGCCCCGCATCGTGCGGCCCCAGGGATTGCCCCACGCGGCCGCGCCGATCGAGCCCCCCGCCCCTGACCATCACCACCTCCCCGGATGGGTGCGACGCGTCCACGGCCAGGCCCGCCCCATCCTCGCCGACCTGCTCGGCAACCTCTCCGGCGAGTCCCGGGATCGCTTCCAGAAGAGCGTCGACACCCTCATCGGTGGCATGAGCGCCGGCAAGTTCAGCCTGGCCTGGCAGTACCCCAAGGTGATCGGCGACGGCATGGAGCTCTTCGAGAACCACCGGCGCGAGAACGCCGCGCAGTTCCAGGCCCAGCGCGCCCTCGAACAGCGTCGCAAGAAGGCTGGCGACGGCCTGCGCGAGGCCGGCGGTCGGCTGGCCGCCGAGGCGCTGGCCCGGCTCAACCGCAGCCTGCGCAGCGCCACCACAGCCGAGGAGATCGATGCGGTGGCGACCGAGGTGGGGCAGGCCGTGACCGCGGCGCGCAACAACGAGGAGCGACGCCGCGATCGCGAGATCGACCGCACACGTTCCCGGATCCGCAAGACGCTGCCCCGGACGGCGGCGTCTGCAGAGCCCGCCGAGACGTGGCAGGACGTGCTCCGCCGCTTTGCTGAGACCCAGGCCGCGGATTAGCCCGGCGGCGGGGACTTGGGGCGCCGGTATACTCGCTGCGAGTTCGCAGCCAGCGCGAGGAGTTCGTGACCACAACCCCCGTCGCCGCGTCGCTCGACCCAGATCGCCTCGCGCCTGACGCCGGCAACCCCGCTGTGGCCGCCGTGATGCGCGACGAGGTGGTGTTCTGCCTCCCCAGCACCGGCGTGGACGCTGTCGCCAAGCTCATGGCGGACAACGAGCTGACCGAGATCCCCGTTCTGCTCGACCGCCGCCCGGTGGGCTACGTCCACCAGGACGACATCCTCGACCGCCTCGTCGCCGGAGAGGTGGTGATCGCCGGCAGCGACGTGGCTATGCGTCCACCCACAACCGTGGTGCAGGCCCGGGACATCCTCCGCACCCCGCTGCTGCTCGTCGACGAGGCGCAGCAGGTGCGCGAGGTAGCTGCGGTGATGGCCCAGCAGGGGCGTCAGGTGGCGCTGGTGATGCACGAGGACGAGACCCCGGTGGGGATGCTCACCCCGCGCGAGCTGGCCGACCACCTCCTGGCTCACCCGGAGATCACGGGTGCCTGAGCTGGACAGGCTGGCGATCACGCTGGGCGCGGAGTGCGACCCCGACGACAGCCTGCTCGACATCCTCTCGCCGCTGCGCGCGCAATACCCCGTGCCCCTGGTGGTGATCCGCGACGACGTCATCGAGGGGACCGTCGGCCTCGAGGTCGTCGTCGACGCCTTTGGCCATGACCTGGCCGCGGTCCGCGTCGGCGAGGTGATGCGCCCGGCGCCGCAGCTGGACATCGGTGAGGCGACCGAACACGGCGTCGCCGCGATGCGCGCCGGCGGCGCAGCGACAGTGATCGTCACCGAGAGCCAGGGCGGGTTGTTCTCGCGCCAGCGTGACCAGCGCCCGGTGGGGATGGTCACCGACGCGCTGGTCCTGGCCACCATCGGCAAGAACGTCACCGACAAGGCGCCAATGAAGATCCTGTCCGGCCACCGCGACCTCGGCTTCAACGTCCCGGTGTCGCCCTGCCAGCGCAACTGCCCGATCAAGCAGGACATCGCCACCTACGTCGATTACGTGAGCCAGGGGCGCTACGTCGACTCCTGGACGGTGATCCACGAGACCAACCCCTTCCCGAGCATGCTGGGCAGGCTCTGCAACCACCCCTGCGAGACCGACTGCAAGCGCGGCTGGGACCCGGGCGAGGAACCGGTCACGATCCGCTCGATCAAGCGCTTCAGCACCGACTTCGCGTTCGCGCAGAACCTCTGGATCGACTACAAGATCGCCCCGCCCAACGGCCGGCGCGTGGCCGTGGTCGGCGCTGGTCCCGCGGGGCTGACCTGCGCCCTCGACCTGCGCGTCCAGGGCTACGACGTTGCCGTGTACGAGCGCGAATCGAAGGTGGGCGGCCTGCTCAGCACGTCGATTCCGCCGTTCCGCTTCGACCATCGCCAGCTCCAGTGGGAGCTCGACATGATCCTGGCCACCGGCATCGAGGTGCATACCGACAGCAACATCGGCACCGGCGAGAACGACGTCAAGATCGACGACCTGCTCGCCGAATACGACGCCGTCTTCGTGTCGATCGGGATGATGAAGGGGCGCATCCTGCCCATCCCCGGCAGCGACTTTCCCCAGGTCACCGACGCGATGACCTTCCTGCGCCAGATCTCGTACGACCGCATCCCACCGCACTTCCCCGTGGCCGGCCGCGTGGTGGTGGTGGGCGGCGGCGCCATCGCCACCGACGCGTGCCAGAGCTCGATCAAGCTCGGCGCCAAGGAGGTGTGGATGGTGGCCATCGAGCCCGAGGACCGGCTGCCGGCGTTCGGCAACGAGCTCCACGAGGCCAAGGAGATCGGTCTGCACATCAAGTGCGGGGTCATCGTCAAGGAGATCCACGCGGACGAGCGCGGCAACGTCACCGAGGTGAGCTTCGCGCCGCTGCAGCCGATGGAGTTCGACCCGCTCAGCGGCAAGCTCATCTTCGCGTCGGTGAAGGAGGCCGAGGGAGCGGAGCGCTGGACGGTGCCCGCCGACCTGGTCATCTTCGCGTCGGGCCAGATCATGGAGGCGCCGGGCGACACGGTGCCGCTGACCCAGCGCGGGCTCGTCGCCGCCGACCGCGGCGGGCACACCGGCGTTGACAGGCTGTTCTGCGGCGGCGACTGCGTGCAGGGTCCGTCATTCATCGTCGACGCCGTCGCCTGGGGTCACCGAGTGGCGCGTTCCATCCGCGAGTACCTCGGCGATGACCTGCCGTCGGACGAGCGCATCTACCAGACCACGGTGGAGCGGACCGACGATCACCGCCAATCCGAGGTATTCGCGCGCACCGACCCGCCCATCCTCGAGGCTTCCAAGCGCTACGACATGAGCGAATGCGAGCTGCCCTGGAGCGATCGCGAGGCAATCGTGCAGTCGATCCGCTGCTTCCAGTGCGACTCGGTGCATCACTACGACACCGCCGTCTGCGTGCTCTGCGGCGCTTGCGACGACGTGTGCCCGGAGAAGGCGATCGACGTGGTGGTGTTCGGCGAGGATCGTGAGCGCTCGTCTGGTGGCGAGACCATGGTGTGCCACACGTCGGGCGGCGATCCCGGCGCGGGGGGCTACGAGGGCGAGATCTACATCAACTACGACCGCTGCACCAACTGCCGCATCTGTGAGGACCACTGCCCGGTGAACTGCATCACCTTCGAGCGGGTGCGCTTCATCGACGACACCATGCGGGTGGTGGAGAAGCCGCGCATCAGCGTGGAGCTCCCGCTGGTCGCGGTGCACTGACCGCGCGGACGCCTGCCGGCGCGGGGGTCGGCGCGGACGGGGATGCGGCGGTCATGCGGCGCGCCCTGCGGTTGGCTCGCGCGGCCGGGGTGCGCGGCGAGGTGCCTGTCGGTGCGGTGGCCGTGCTTGACGGGGCGGTGATCGCGGCGGCGTCGAACCGCATGGAGCACGCCGGCGATGCCACCGCGCACGCGGAGATGCTGGTGCTGCGCCGGGCGGCGGTGGTGGTGGGGGGATGGCGGCTCAGCGGGGTGACCGTCGCGGTGACCCTGGAGCCGTGCCCGATGTGCGCGGGGGCGATGGTGCAGGCGCGCATCGACCGCTGCGTCTATGGCGCGCGCGACCCCAAGAAGGGCGCCGACGGCAGCGTGTACGACGTGCTGCGCCACGCGGCCAACAATCACCGCGTTGCCGTGCGCGAGGGCGTGCTGGGCGAGGAGTGCGGCCGCTTGCTCAGCGAGTTCTTCCAGGCGCGCCGGCGCCGAGCCTAGTCCGCCGGAAGCAGGTTTCGGACCTTCCAGCCCAACTCGGTGCTCCTGTGCCGCCGGCACCACCGCTTTGTGCGCGAGGAGGGCTGGCGCCTCAGTCACTCTTTTGACGGGCCTTGGATGGCCGAGCCGCCCTAGCACCTGCTCGAATAGGCGTTGATGTCCACGGAGTGGCTGTTCGTCGACGGTTCCAGTCTCATTTTCCGGTCGTTCCACGGGGTGCCGCGCAGCGT
>QHBU01000147.1 GCA_003244045.1 Candidatus Aeolococcus gillhamiae | reverse complement strand
TTACTTGGCGCCTCGCACTGCACCACCAGGACGTGCACGACATCACCGCCATGGGACCGGCAGCCCGGCACGTATCCGATGACGACCTCCGCCTGCTGATCGCCCGCCTTCCGGAAGTAGTAGGCGCGACGGTGGCCGTTGACGTCGCGGTCTACCGGCGCTCGCCGAGGCGGTGAGCTTCAAGGACCAGGGTGCCCCAGGAAACCTGGGCGACGCGCATCGGCCCGAAACCTGCCGGCAGGCCTGAACCGATCCCGGTTGTCGCAGGTGTGGGACGCTCGGGAGGTGACCACAGGCGGGCTGGACGCGGAGGCACTGGCCGCGGGCGGGCTGGAGTGGCTGCTCGACACGGCTCGCGCCGAGGGACCCGGCCTGGCCTGGGCAGCAGCAGCGGGCAGCGGCGAATCCGATCCGAGTCTGTACAGCGGCGGCGCGGGAATCGTGATCACGCTGCTGGAGGCTCATCGTCACTTCCGCGACGACCGGTTCGCCGACGCTGCCCTGCGCGGCAGCCGGGCGATCGCCGCCGCGGTGGACGACTGGGATATCCGCTCGCTGTATTTCGGCCTCACCGGCATGGCTTTTGCCCTGCGTGCGGTCGGAAGGCTGCTCGGGGACACCGCCGCCGACCGCGCGGCTGATCGTGCGCTGGAGGTCGTCAGGTCCCGCTTCGACGGGGAGCGGTGGGGCGACCAGTCCGAGCTGCTGGGCGGCAACGCCGGTATCGCGCTGGGCGCCATCGCTGCCGGGGATCCCGGCCTGGCGGTCCTGGCGGTCACGCCCTACCTGCGCACGAGCGAGCCGACCGCGGGCGGCGTGCACTGGGAGGTACGCAGCGGGACACCAGCGCGTTTTCACCACATCTCGCACGGCACCCTGGGCATTGTCCTGGCGCTGGCCGCCGTGGGCGAGGCCGCTGGCCGGCCCGACCTGACCAGGCTGGCGCTGGCCGGCGCGGCGGATGTGGTCAGCCGGAACGAGGCCGGCCCGTCAGGGTTCCAGGTCCCGCATTCGGATCCGCAGCACAAGCCGGAGCGGACCGAGCGGTACAGCTTCGGCTGGTGTCACGGGCCGGCCGGTGATGCCCAGGTCTTCCGGCTGCTCGGCGCGGTGACCGGAGACCCGGCCTGGCCAGCGCTGGCGGACCGGTGCTGGCGTACGGTGACCGGCTCCGGGCTGCCCCGCCGGATCCGGCCGGGGTTCTGGGATAATAACGGCCGCTGCTGCGGGTCCGCCGGCGTGCTGGCCCTCGCCTGCGACCGGCACGCCGAGTCGCGCGGCGATCTGGAGTTCGCCACGGTCCTCGCCGGTGACCTGGCGGCGCGCGCGACCGTGGACGCGACCGGGGTGCGCTGGTCGAACGAGGAGCATCGGGTCACCCCCAGCACGCTGCCGCCGCGCGCCGGCTGGGCCATGGGCAACGCCGGGATCATCCGGGAATTGCTGCGGTTCGCCCGCGCCACCGCCGCGACCGGCCCGTCCTACGCCGTCACCTGGCCGGACCATCCCGCGGCGCGGCTCGCCCGGGCCCGTGGCCACCGCTCCTGACCTTCGAATCAGGGCCTGACGGCCGCTCTTCATGTCCGTTAGCGTGGCGTGCCATGCCCCGGCCATGTTCCAGGCGGATCTGACCTGCGGTGCCCCGCCTGCGGCCTGAAGTGGGGAGGTGGCTTCAGCGAGGGCTCCCAGTGCGGGGCGTCCGGCGCCTTCCTGCCGCCGCCGGTGCGACGCGAGCTCGCCGGCACCTTGCGCGACGCGCTTGCCCGCTGGCGCGCGGCCCTTAACCCG
>QHBU01000146.1 GCA_003244045.1 Candidatus Aeolococcus gillhamiae | reverse complement strand
GAGAACCACCTCTACACCGTCGTCAGCGCTCCCGAGCTCGGTGACGACGAGGACCCGCTGGCCCATCTCGTGAGGGCCCTGGACAAGAGCCTGGCCAAGACGGCGGCCATCGACGTCGCGGAACCGGTGAGCGTGTGATGAAGACCCAGTCCAGCACCGAACAGCCCGTCGGCGACCTCCTGATCCTCGTGGGCGTCGCCGCCGGCGCGGTCGTGGTCGGCGGCCACTGGCTCATCGCCAACCTGGCCGCCCTGGTGGCGAGCGGACATCCCCTCGGCGCCAATGCGCCCGACACGGTCTCTGCCCTGCGCGCCATGCCCGAGCACTGGGGCGATCCTCGCCTGGCGTGGAGCGAGCCGATGGCGTCCCGGCTCCCCGGCCCGGTTGCCTACTGGGCCTGCGCCGCCGTCGTCATCGCCGCCCTCCTGGGCCTGGCCGCGGTGATCCTGGCCCGCACGGGCCGACGCCACGAGTCCGTGGACCAGCGCCGGCGGGTCGGCGTCGACACCCAGCCTCGTCTCGCTCGCACCCGCGACCTGGCGCCGCTGCTGACGAGGCGGCCCCAGCCCAATCGCTTCGTCCTGGCCCCCTGGGGCTGGCGCTACCTGTCGACGGAGGCTCAGGTGTTCCGACACCGACGCGGGGTGCGAGGCGCCCTGGCCGTGTTCGGGGCCACCCAGTCGGGCAAGACCTTCGGGCTCATGGTCGGGGTCAACGCCTGGGAGGGCCCGGCCATCGTGTCGTCGGTCAGGACCGACCTCATGGCGGCCACCCTGAAACGCCGGTCGAAGGTCGGCGAGGTCAAGGTCTTCGATCCCGCGGGCATCAGCGGAATGGAGACGGCAACCTGGAGCCCGCTACGAGCGGCGGGGACCCTGCCGGGGGCGATGGCCGCCGCCCAGATGCTGGCCCACGGCGGCGCCCGGGGCGAGACCCAGCACCAGTTCTGGCAGGGCCAGGCCGAACAGCTCCTCGCCGCCATGTTGTGGACGGCGGCCAACACCGCCGACCACTCAATGCGCCACGTCGTCACCTGGGTGCTCGAGCTCGACCGCCCCAGCGAGGGCGACGGGGGCACGCTGGCGCCGCTCGTGCGCCTGTTGACCGACCACGGCGATCCCGCGGTGGCCGAGGCGGCGCGGACGGTGCAGGGCTGGCTGCACGGACAGTGGAAGACCGACGACCGCACGACGTCGAACGTCTACGCCACCGCCCGCAACGCGGTGTGGCCGTGGGCCGATCCCAACGTCGCCGCCAGCGCCGATGGCTGTGACCTCACCCTGGAATGGCTGCTCGACGGCTCCAACACCTTGTACCTCTGCGCGCCCATGGGCGACGAGACCCGGATCGGTACCGTGTTCGCCGCCCTCGTCCACGACCTGGTCATGCAGGCCTTCGACGGCGCCAATAGGTACGGGCCGATCGACCCCACGCTGCTGGTCCTTCTCGACGAGGCGGCCAACACGTACCTGCCGAAGTTGGCTGAATGGGCATCCACCGTCACGGGAGCCGGCATCCTGCTCGCCACCGTGTGGCAGTCCAAGGCCCAGATCGAACAGCTCTATGGCCGCCACGCCGACACGCTGCTCACCAACCATCGAACCAAGCTCCTCTACTTGAGCGGCATCAGCGACATGACCACGAGCGACTACGTCAGCGCCCTGATCGGCAGCGAACACGTCCGCAGCGACCTGGATGAACCGAGGTGGGGTGGCGAGGGAGAACGCCCGCCGGCACGTAGTCCGTCGACCGCCGTGCCGTTCCTGACCGCCAGCGTTCTGCACCGGATGAAGGTTGGCGACGCCCTCCTCTTCCACGGCGAGCTACCAGCGGCGTGGATCCGCGACCGCACGGGTGACGCCAGGAGCCGCCGTTCGATCAGCCCTTCTCGAACCCGTGGGCCCGGAATCGCAGGGCATCCGCGTTCTCGTTGACAAGGTTGACGACCTCGTCGGGGAAGCCGTCCTCCTTGGTGGCACGAACCTCGATCGTGACCTCCATCTCGGTCCCCACCAGAGCATTCAGATGGGCGACCACCTCCTGGGCGATGCGTCCGGCGTCGCGCCCGAGACGGTCGGGGTCGACCGAGACGACGCCGTAGAACCGCTGGGCGCGGGCGAGCCCGGCGACCGCCAGCCCATCCTCCTCGGCCTCGCCGGCGGGACCGGCTTCGACGCGCCGCTCGGCCTCCAGCTGGGCCAGGGCCTCCGACGGGCGCACCAGCAGGGTCGTGCCGCGGGCGTCAGACACGCCGCCGCCCGCCACCAGGCCGACGTAGGCACCGGTACGAGCGTCGCGTTCCTCGGCCACCGCCAGACCCTCGGACTCCCACGCCGTCGATGCCGGTGCCGATGCCACGCACGCGCACAGCACGTCGATGGAGCGAAGGCGGTGGAGGTAGAGGTAGCGGGCGTAGGCCTCCCATACCTCGTTCACCGTCGTGCGGCCCGACTCCCACAACGCTCCCAGCGGGCCGTCGAGCTGAAGTCGCAGCAGCACCGGGGGGTAGGACACGTACAGCCCGCCGCCGTGCACGAGTTTGCGCC
>QHBU01000145.1 GCA_003244045.1 Candidatus Aeolococcus gillhamiae | reverse complement strand
GCGCTGAATCGGTCAGGCGCTCTGTTCTGGAAGAGAACCGCTTGCCCGGGACCTGACCGCTACGCCGTCACCGCCGGCCGCACGCCGGGCCCGGGCCACGCCCGCGAACCAGGCCCGCGAACCAGTGTCAGCCGGGCGGCCCACAGCGCTCCTTAAGTGCGTAGGACACAGAAGGAGCAGGACGTGAAGGAACCCCCGGACCCCGCCGCGCGAGAGGTCATCAGCCGGGTGCTGGACGACGACCCGGAAGGGCAGAGCGTGCTCGCCGAGGCGGGCCACCGGCGGACGCTGGCCCAGCAGTCCGCCAGGTTGGCCCACGAGGCGGCGGCGAACGAGAAGGCGGCCCGGCGCGGCTACGAGGCGCTCCGGCATCGGCTGGACCCACGCAACGGCAGGACCCTGCACGTCGCGGCGGCCTCCGTGGCGCTGGCGGCCGTGGTCGCGGCGTTGCTGGAGCTGGACCGCATCGAGTTCGCCGGGGTCCTGATCGGCTGGGGTATCACCACTGCGGCGGCCACAGCCACCGCAGCCTGGGCCGGCTGCGCCTGGCTGGCCGCGCTCGCCGTCCGTGAGGAACGGCATGGGCGGCTGACCGCGATCGGCGCCGGGGCGACGGCCGCGGGCGTGCTGCTGGCCGCCCTGCACGCCGTGGGCTCGGCGGCCTTCCGGTGGCCGGGATGGGATCCGGTCTGGCTGAGCGTGCTCGTGGTCCTGGTCATCCTGGCCCTGGTCACGATCGCGACTGAGATCATCACGCGCACCGAGCCCGCGTCGCTGCTCGTCGCGAGGCGCCGCTGGCACCGTGCGCAGCAGGACTGCCAGGCGGCCGTGCGGGTCCAGCGCTCCGACGCCGAAGCGGCCGCCGTCGCCGCACAGAACTGGTGCAGCCTGATCGATATCTACGCCACGGCCTATGCCGCGAGCCACGCGGAGGCCGCCCACAAGGACGCCACTCACGCGGACGCCAACCACGCGGACGCGGACGGGCCGGGCGCCGACTTCCCCCCGTCCGGAAACGGCCACGTCACGCCGGATCCCTGGTCCGGGACGCCGCCGATGTAGCCGCCACCGCGCGGAACGGGGCTCACAAGTCTTCCGCGCCACCCTCCGACCACCGCCGATCCACAGCAGTCGCCTGGCCAGGCCACCCATGCCGACGTCAGGTACCAGGTCAACGAAGCGGACCACGATCCCGCAGGCCACAGTCGAGGGGACCCACCATGGCCATCGTCCTGATCGCACTCGCCATCTTCATCGCCGGAGGCATCGCCGGCGGCTACCTCCTGGTCATCATCGGCATCCGCAACGAGGACCGCCGCCGCACCATGCTGTACCGCTGGGCGCCGGACCCCCGAAGCCGGGCCGCCCGCTCGGTCACGGGCCTGTGGGCCCGCCAGCAGACCGACTCCGATCCTCATCCTGATCCCCGGTACGACCTGCGCGTCTGACCGGCCGAAGGCCAGGCCGGCCGGCGGACTCGGGGACCCGGCCGGCCTGCCAGCGGGGGAGCGTCCGCGCCGCGCCATTGCCGGGGCATGGTGCGGCGCGGATCGCTGTCCGCACCCGGCCCGGCTGTTCACGTGAGGCACCCGCGCCGGACCATCGTTAGGGAAAACACGGCGCGGAACGCTGTCGGCCCAGCTCAGCCGGAGCTAGTGGTCCCGAACACTAAGCTCGCTAACGTGCAAGATTCCGCGACTCCCGCCCCCTTCCCGTGGCCCCCGCAATCGGCGACCGGCGTGGGCTCCATGCCCGGCACCGACCCGCTCGAGGCCATGCGGCTCATCCTCGATGATCTTCCGGACCTGCCTCACCTGGCCGAGCTCCCGGATCGCGGCGTGGGCGCGGACATGATCGGCCGGACCGCGGGGCTGCTGATCGACCTGGCCGTGGACACGACCACCCGCGGCTGGCGCCTCGCCGACCGCCCGGGCCGGGACCTGCGCCGGGCCCAGTCCCTGCTGGCCCGGGACCTGGACGCGCTGGAAGAGGCGGCCGACGGCTACCAGGGCGCGCTGAAGCTTCAGGTCTGCGGGCCGTGGACGATGGCGGCCCGCCTCGAGCTGGCCCGCAGCCAGGAGCCGGTGCTGGCCGACCCGGGCGCGGTCCGGGACCTGACCGAATCGCTGGCCGAGGGGGTGGCCGCGCACGTGGCCGGGGTCCGCGCCCGGGTGCCGGGCGCGCGCCTGCTGCTCCAGGTGGACGAGCCCTCGCTGCCCACGGTGCTGGCCGGCGAGGTGCCGAGCGCCAGCGGCTTCAACCGGGTCCGGGCGGTCGAGGAGGCCGACGCCGAGTCGGGCCTGCGCGCGGTCCTGTCGGCCGCGGGAGTCCCCACTCTGGTGCACTGCTGCGGAATGTCGGCCCCGGTTGGCATCATCAGGGGAGCGGGCGCGGACGGGGCGGGGAT
>QHBU01000144.1 GCA_003244045.1 Candidatus Aeolococcus gillhamiae | reverse complement strand
CAGCTGCGTGCTCAAAGTGCCGTTCCCTCTACTCGCCGACGGGCCCGACGGTGGCCAGCAACGCAAGCGGCAGCGCCTCGAGGAGCGCGCCCAGTTCCACGGTCCCCTCGTAGCTCCTGCCGCTCAGGTGGTCGGTCCACTCCCCCGCCGGCAGGTCCAAGCGGGTGTCACGCCATCCGCCGGCCTTCGCCAGGGTGACAGGCAGGCGCGTCGCCACGCTCAGCGCTCCGCCCGATCGCTCGCCCCCCTCGCGAGCGATCGGTCCCCTGCAGAACGCCACCGCGTGCGCTGCGGCCGGGCCGCGTGCCTCCATCGGCCGGTACGTTCCATCGGCGCCGCCGGCAAACCACCCCGGCTCGAGACGCCGGAGGCCGAGGGCTCGCTGGACTACCAGCAGCTTGGATAGCCCTTCGTCGTCCCCGTCGCCCCACGCTTGGAGCGCGAGGGAGCCGCCTGACGACAAAAGCTTCTCCAGTCCCGCAGCGCGCCGGGCATAGTCGACCGCTCGACGATTGTCGGGGTCCACGAGCGAGAGGTCCCAGCACTCGCTGCCTTGATATAGGTCGCCGACGCCCGGCGCTGTGAGGGTCAGGAGCTTCTGGGACAGTGAGTTGGACCAACCCGGGCGGCGGAGCCCGGCGACGAAGCTCCCCACGTCATCCATGAACTCCTCGTCGCCCAACGCCTCGCCCACGAAGTAGTGGAGGGATTCTTCGAACACCGGATCAGGGTCGGTCCACGAGGTGTGCTCCTCGGCCTCACGGGCCGCCTTGCGCAGGTAGTCGCCGAGGCGCTCTACGTCGATGGGCCACGCGCCGACCAAGCTCTGGTAGAAGAGCCACTCGGTATTCGCGTCGGGTAACGCTACCTGGCGCGCGCTTCGGTGGAGTGAGCGCCACCGGCGAACCGCCGAGCCCCAATCGGCGGGGATCTCCGCCAGCACCGCGAGGCGGGCCCGCACGTCCTCGCTTCGCTTGGTGTCGTGGCTAGACAGTGCAAGGAGCCCGTCGGGGTGACGCTCGTGATTGTGCGCGGCGCGGCCGTGAAACTCCTCCAAGCCGCAGGGGGCGTGACCCGGCTCTCCGCCTACCTCGTTGCGCGAGCTGAGCGGCAGGTACCTGTAGAAGGCGGTGTCCTCGACCGCCTTCGCCATGACCGGACCTGTCAGCTGCTGGAACCTGATCGCGACCTCGAGGGCGTCGCTTCCTGCGATGCGCCCGAGGAGCAGCTCCCGTAGGAACTGGAGCAGGTCGGTGTCCAACTCGGGGTGTGAGACGCCGGCCTGGCGCACAGCGGCGTCGATGGTGGCGACGTCCTCTGGCGACGGCGGCTGCCCTTGGCGCAGGTAGGTCCGGTAAACGCCGAAGCAGACCGCCACGGCCCGCAGGCAGTCCCGCAGGTCGCGGCGGGTGAAGTCGCGGTAGCGGCGATGCCTCTCGCAGACCGCGCTAAGCCGGTCCACCAAGCGCGTGAGGTCCGCCGAGAGCCCTCCTTCGAGCACGGCTTCCTTCGCCCCCCGCACGACCTCGTCCCCACGCTCGCTCCGACCGGTGAACTGGCGGTAGCAACCCACCAGGTCCTCCCATCCGCCCGGGTGGATCAACAGGTCCCCGACCAGGTTGAGCCACTCGTAACCGGTTGTGCCGGCGACCGGCCACTCGCGGGGGATGTTCTCCTCCCCCTCGAGGATCTTCTCG
>QHBU01000143.1 GCA_003244045.1 Candidatus Aeolococcus gillhamiae | reverse complement strand
CACCGCTGCCGCCACCGCGGCGGCACACAGGATGAGGGCGCCGTCGGCGCCGTACAGGGAAGCCACCGACGGCGCCAGGCCGAGCGCGGCGGCGAGCGATGCGTAGGTGACCGCGTTGCGGTCGTCCACCAGGGTCACAACCACGGCGGCGAGGAACGCCGCGCCGGCGAGCAGCGGCTCGTTGGTCTCCATCAGCGAAACCAGGCCACGGCCGCCACGGCAGCGCCGACGATCAGCGCGGTTTGTGGCTGCGCTTCGAGCCAATGGTCGACCTTGTGGAGACCGGTGGCCACGCGCCGAACCGCCGGGACGGTGCGGCGACGCAGCCTGAGCAGGGGGCGAAGGGGCGGACCGCGCAGGGGGCGAGCATCCGGGGCGATTGCAGCGATCGGCTCGTCGCCGGCGAGGACGAGCGCAGCCGCGGCGGCGGTGACCAGGATGGCGGCGGCGATCGCGAAATAGCCGGTGGCGAAGCCACCGCCGGGGGCGCCGAGGGCGCCAGCGTCGAGGTCGACGGCCGCACCGCCACCGGCCAGGGGCGCGGCCACCAGGCGCAGGGCCAGGCCGGGGAGCAGCCCTCCGGCCAGGGCCGCCGCCGCGGCGAGCACCGCACCGGGGAGCAGTGGTCGCCAGCCGCGACGAGGGGCGGCGAGCGCCCGGGCGCCGGCGACGGCGGCGGCGACGACGACAGCGGACAGGGCGACGAGCTCTGGGAAGGCGACCGGCCCTCGCTGGGCGACTGTTCCGAGGCCCACCGCGACGATCGCGAACGCCGCGCCTCCGGGCAGGGCGGTGAGCCCCACGGTGGCGGCGGACCAACCTGACGGCCGGCGGTTCCACGAGGGGACTGCAAGGAGCGCCAGCTCGATCGCCAGGAAGAGCCCGGCCAGCAGCGTGCCCGACGTCGCAAGCGAGCCGCCGAAGAGGCAGACGAGGACACCTGTGAGCACGGCGACGACGGAACGCCCGGCGGCCGCCAGCGTCAACGCCCGGAGTGCTGTGTAGGCGCCCAGGCACGCGACGGCGAGGCCGACGGTGGCCAGGGCGATGACAGCGCTGCTCGGGAGCTGGCCGCCGGCACTCTCCTGGAGCCGGAGGAGGACAAGGAACCCGGCGGGGAGGGCGCCCACAGCGGCCCAGTCACGCGCCGGAGCGGCGCCCTCACCACGAAGGGCCGGGGAGAGCAGGAGAGCGGCCCCACCGAGCGCCCACGGGAGTGCCAGGGCGCCCCCCACCGCCCCCTGGGGGACGAAGGCGAGGTCGCTGCTCCCGGCCGCGGCGACCAGCTGGGCAGCTGCGGCGAGGAGGGCCACGCCGGCGGCGCCGAGCAGGCCGGCGAGGAGCGCGGCGGATCGGGAGCCCGGTCCGCGCTGCCCACCGAGCAGCAACGCGCCGGCGGCTATTACCTCGACCCCCCCGCAGACGAGCACCAGGTTGCCGGCTGCGGCCACGGCGGCGGCACCGCCGAGACAGAGAAGCAGGCCGGCGAGGCGGTCGGCGTCGACCCGCTGACGCGGGACCGCGAGCATCGCCGCCAGGCAGGCCACGAGGATGGCGGCCACCGAGGCCGAGTCGGCGCGCGCGGTGATGTCGACACCGGGGATGGCCGCACCGAAGGTCCGCTCCAGCGAGCCCCCACCGGACACCCCGGAGGCCACCGAGAGGACCAGCACCGCGCAGACCGCGATGGCGATGACGG
>QHBU01000142.1 GCA_003244045.1 Candidatus Aeolococcus gillhamiae | reverse complement strand
GCCACCCGTAGCTGCAGCCCCCGCGAAGACCGCGCTCGATTCCATCCAGTGCCAGCAGCAGCCGGCTCTCGCCGGCACCTTCCCGGGATCGGTGCCCAGGCCACGGGTGGTGCCCGGCCCGACCCCGCCGCCGGCCGTCTCCTACCCTGCCGCCTGCCCTACCCCGCAGGCGCTCACAGCCTCGCCGGCCGGAGCCGGCGGCGGCGGCGCCGGCGGCACACCCAACACTGGCACGGTTGACATCAGTGCGGCGGCGGTGGGGTTGCTGGGAGCAGCCGCGCTGGGGGCCGCGGTCCTCGGCTGGCGCAGGCGGGAGTCGCCTTCAACGCGCGACGGCCGACCTGAGAACATTGGGCTGACGACCCCGGGAGGCCTATAGCGCGGCGAGCAACTCCCTGCGCGAAGGCTCGACCATCACGGTCCCATTGGGGAAGATGATCGTGGGGACACTCCTCATCCCGTGGTTGAGCTTCAGGACCTCATCGGCCGCGCCCGGCACCTCATCGATATCCACGAAGTCGTAACCGACTCCCTGCTCGTTGAGAACGCGCCTGGCGGCGTGGCAGTCGGAGCAATGCGCCGTACCGTAGACGAGGATGCGGGTCGAGTCCATGTCTGTTTTCAACCGGTGTACAGGTGCAAAGATTCCCGCAGGAAGTGTGTCGGTCCGGTCTCGGCCCGCGAGGTTACTGGATGGCGGGAGCGGGTGGCGGGGCGGAGCCTGGCACCGGGGCGCCCGGGCGGCCGAACGCGTGCTTGCCGAAACCGCCCATGTGCGGGATTGGCGTGGCCCAGAGCATGTCGGCAACCTTCACGGCCTCGGCTATCTCGTCGGCCTCCTGTGCCGCGGTGATCTTCTTCGCGGTCACCTGGGGATCAAGCACCTTCGCGAGCTCAGCCTTGAACGCCGTATCGAATTGAGCCTGGGTCATGCCCGCGGGCGCCACCTGCTGCAGGGTCTTACCCGCCATCACGTCGGCCTGCAGCGCAGCCGGGTCGACCTTGAGGGCGGAGGCAGCGGCGCCCAGGATGTCCTTGAGGCCGCCCATCCCGGGTCTTCCAGGGCTCCTGGGACCCCTCGGACCGGCGAAGGACGGCAGATCGCGGCAGCCCTTCGAAGCGTCCACCTTCTTGGTGATGGCGTCGGCCTGTGCCTGGGTGATCGTCCCGTCCTTGACCGCGGCGGCGACCTGGTCATCGATGGCGCCCTTGACCTGCTTTTTGAGGTTGTCCGAGTTGGTGTTCAGCCGCTTCGCCAGGTCGGCGACGAAGCTGTCGCAACGGGCCTGGGCTTTGGCATGCGGGCTGGGCGAGGCAGCCGGCCTGGCCGCGGCCGCAAAGGCCCCGAGGTGCATCGCGGGCGCGGCGACGGTGGCGAATGCCGCGGCAGCCACCACGAGGGTGGCGATTGCGGCGGTAGGCAGCAGTCGGTTCGGTCGCATTTCTCTACCCTACTGCGGGTCGCGTTAGAAGATGATGAGAAGTCACTGAGAATCTGTGCCAATCCCGTGACTCAATTGAGCGCGACGTCAGCGGGGAAGTTGGCGAACCATGCGAGCTGGCCGCGCTGCCGCCCCAGGACCGCCCGCCACAGGCC
>QHBU01000141.1 GCA_003244045.1 Candidatus Aeolococcus gillhamiae | reverse complement strand
TCGCTGACGAGTCGCTGGCAGAGATCGTCGGCGCCCCGGAGCCACTCGCGGGCCACCTCGACCCACGCGCCGGCTCCGAGGTCGATCGGCTCGAAGACCGCGTCTCGGCGCACCGACGGAGGGCCGAGCGCGAACAAGCTCGGCTGCAACATGACGGGCTGCAGGGTGGGGGTCGCGGAGATCATGCGGAGAGTCTACCGAACGGGTGTTCGGCTTCGCCGTCCGTTGCGGCTGCTACCAGGTGGAAGGCGGGTCGCTCGCCGGGAAGGACTCCTCGCCACCTTCGCCTCCGTCGTCGCCTTCGTCCTCGTCGGCGTCCGGGACCGGGGCGGCCTCGGGGTCACGCTCGGGGTCAGGGCGCTGGCTGGCGGCGGTTTGGCGGGTATCGCGCTCATCGACGGCGGACGCCTCTGTCATACAAGGGTGGTACCCGCTGTGGGGGTCGATCATGCGCCGACATCTAACGTCGTGGGCGGTCGTAGCCTGAGAGGTTGATGGACAACAGCTCGTCCATGGAGTGGCGCGAGAAGCTGGTGCAGCGGCTGCGGGCCGGCGGGGTGCTCCACGACGGTCGGATCGCAGACGCGCTGTTGCACACGCCTCGCGAGCTGTTCGTGCCGCGGTTCGCGGCCGCCCACGGCCTGGAAGCGGTGTACGAGGACGAGGCGATCGTCTCGAAGTGGGACGAGGGTGGGCGCGCCATAAGCAGCTCCTCGCAGCCCGCCATGATGGTCATGATGATCGAGGCGGTGGGGGTTCGCTCGGGTGAGCGGATCCTCGAGATCGGCGCCGGGACCGGTTACAACGCAGCCATCCTGGCTCACGTGGTGGGTACCGCCGGGACTGTGATCTCCGTGGAGCTTGATGAGGACCTCGCGCTCGGCGCCGCGGAGGCTCTGGCGTCGATGGGCTCGCTGGCCAGGGTGGTCGTCGGCGACGGCTACCCCGGTTGGCCAGACGACGCGCCCTACGACGCGGTGATCGCAACGGCATGTGTGACAGTTCCACCGCGCTCGTGGCACGACCAGACGACTCCTTCCGCGCGCGTCATCGCGCCGATGAGCTTCAGCGGTCCGGGCTTTGGTCCGCAACTGGTGGTCGCGTTTGACCGGGACGCCTCGGGCTTCGTATCCCGCGCCGTGATCCCGGCGGGGTTCGTGCTGATGCGCCACAGCACCGAGGAGCAACCCTGCGGGGAGTGGATATCTGCGCCTGGGAGCTCGGGAGCGGGACAAGCTCCGGACCAGGGAGGCGGGGCGGAGGCGTCTGCTCCGCCGCCCAGACCGCACGCGTGGCGGCCCGCTGGCATGAGGATCGTCGTTCGCTACGACGGGTCCGTTGCCCCTGGCGCGAGCTCGTTCCGGCGGGTCGGAGAAGCGACCGTCAGCGTGATCCCCGGTCGATGAGCTGGCGGGTCACCGGGCGATCAGGCCGCCTGATCAGCCGCCACCCGTGACTAGTCTCGCCTCGATGGGACGCCTCGATGGCATGACCGCAGTGAGCACGCCGACCCACCGGCTGGTCGACGCGTCGGGGGTGCGAACCCATCTGGTGGAGGAGGGCTCGGGGCCGCTGGTGATCATGGTGCACGGCTTTCCGGAGTCCTGGTACTCGTGGCGCCACCAGCTGGCTTCCGTGGCAGAGGCGGGCTTTCGTGCTGTGGCCATCGACGTCCGGGGATACGGCCGGTCGTCGGCGCCGCTGGAAGTGGATGCGTACGGGATGCTGGCGCACGTGGCCGACAATCTCGGCGTCGTAGAGGCTCTCGGTGAGCAGACCGCAATCATCGTGGGCCACGACTGGGGATCGCCGATAGCTGCCACCTCGGCATTGTTACGACCTGACGTGTTCAGCGCCGTAGCTCTCATGTCCGTCCCTTACGCCCCACCCGGCGGCCGGCGCCCGACGGAGTCCTTTGCTCGCATGGGAGGCGACGAGGAGTTCTACATCAATTACTTCCAGGAGCCGGGCCGCGCCGAAGCCGAGATCGAGGCCGACGTTCGCGGATGGCTGCTCGGGTTCTATGTGGCGGCGTCAGGCGACGCCATCCGCCCGGCCGACGGCGGGACCATGGCGTCGCTGCCCCCGGGAGGCCAGCTGAGAGACCGCTTCGTCGTGCCCGAAGCCCTTCCCGTTTGGTTGAGCGACGAGGACGTCGACTTCTACGCCGGGGAGTTCGAGCGCACCGGCTTTCGGGGAGCCCTCAACCGCTATCGCAACATAGACCGCGACTGGGTGGACCTCAGGGCCTGGAACGACCAGCCGATCACTGTGCCCTCGCTGTTCATCGGCGGCGAGCTGGACGGGCCGACGCGCTGGGGCGAGCGGGCCATCGCCCGCTTCCCCGACACGCTTCCCGGATGTCGGGGATCCCATGTGCTGGCGGGTTGCGGCCACTGGGTGCAACAGGAACGGGCCGATGAGGTCAACCGGCTGCTGGTGGAGTGGCTGACGGCGCTGTGAAAGCGGGCGGGACCTGGCGCATCGCAGCCGAGCCGCCGTCACGTATCTTCTTGTGGCTGGCGGGGTAGAGAACACCCCATGAGTGCCACGCGACTAATAGCCCGTCCCATGCTGTCTTCGATGTTCATCTTCGGAGGCATCGACGCGGTGCGCAATCCTGATGGCAAGGTCCCAAAGGCCGAGAAGGTCACGGGACCTCTGACCGACATGGTGCCCTCGCTTCCGAAGGACACCGCGACCCTGGTCCGCATCAACGGCGCAGTCCAGATCGGCGCAGGGGTGGCTCTGGCAACCGGGAAGTTCCGACGTCTGGCAGCCGTGGCTCTGATCGGCTCGACGGTACCGACCACGTTGGCGGGACACAGGTTCTGGGAGGAGGAGGATCCTGAGCAGAGGGCCCAGCAGCAGGTCCACTTCCTCAAGAACATCGGCTTGCTCGGGGGCCTCATACTCGCAGCCGTCGACACCGAAGGCGCGCCTTCGCTTACCTGGCGGGCCAAGCGCGGGGCGAAGCGCACGAGCCAGGCGGTCTCGCTCGGGCTCGAGTCGAGCACCGCGTTGGTCGCTAAGGGACGTGGCCGGGCGGCGAGGTTGCGAGCGCGCTTGGTCGCTTTCTTGGCCGCCTTCGCCGCCGCCTTGTTGGCCTTCCTCGCCGCCCGGCCACGTCCC
>QHBU01000140.1 GCA_003244045.1 Candidatus Aeolococcus gillhamiae | reverse complement strand
CAGAGGTCGCGGCCTTCGAACCATTTGTGAAACCGAGAGGCCTCAAACGTGGGAGCCTCGAGCGCGCGACGCCGTGGCTTCCTTACCCATTCGGCGACATTGACGGCGTCGTCCTCGCAGAAGTCGCCGTTCGCCTCGACGAACGCGGCTCGGCCTTGAGCCTCGTTCTTGAGGACCACGATGGCGGGATAGGCCGAAACATCATCCTCGAACGCCTCCACATCGTGCATCGTGATCACAGTGTCAACCGCGTAGGAACCGCTAATCAGCTCTCGAAGGTCAGCGCCGTACTGATTGCGCATCCACCGATCGGCGCAGATGTAGCCCAGGACGCCCTTCGACCTGAGGAGGTCGAGGCCTCGCTCGATAAACCCAACGTAGATGTCGCTCCGGCCCCGCATCGTGGGGCACAGTCGCCGGTACGCCTCCATGACCCGGCGGGGAACACCCTCAAGCCGGATGTACGGGGGGTTGCCGACGACGAAGTCCGCGCTCGCGGGCTCGTGATCGTGCAGGAGGAAATCCCCCGTTGTGACCCACGTCTCGGCGAGCGACTGGGATTCGTCCTCCGCCAGTCCGGCCTCGTGCAGGCGTTGACGGAGCGCCTTCCGAGCAAGTTCTGAGTTGGCGTCGAGTAGGTCGAACGCACGGATTGCACCGCCGAGCGAGCGGAGGTCATGTCCATGGCGCAAGCTCGACCGGACGAGACGGTCGACGATGGGCCCGAGAAACGCGCCCGCACCGCACGAGGGCTCGACGAGGGCCAGCGAAGCGAGATCGCGGTCGGGTGTGTAGCCGGCCAGGTCGAGGATCAGCTCGACCACCCACCGCCGGGTGAAGACTTCCCCGTAGTCAATGCCGGGGTCCGGCGAGAGATCAGTGAGAACCATAGGTTCCTTGATGAGCGAGAGTTGCTTCTGCACACCCACGGCGACCACCCTTGTCGAACAACTGTTCGATCATAGGACACCCGCTCGCTCGCGTACGCTCCGGCACCCGCGCAACCGTATTCCCGTGGCAGTCGAGCGACGGCGATGCTGCTCAAGCTGGCAAGGTCAGGCGTGTCCCGGAGATCTGGCTTGTCCGGCGATGCGCGCCGAGGCGGCCGGTCGCTGGGAGGCGTCGCAATGGGGGGTCAAGCGCCCCGCCCAAGCCTCCGGACTCGCCCCGAAGCGACTCTCTGCGCCCCTCTCATCGCCGCTCGCGAGCACAGGTTGACACGAGATGTTGTGGACAAGTGATGACAAATCGCGGACAAATGGGCGTCGGGGGCCCCCGCCCCACCCCCTCTGAACTGCTCGTTCCTGGTGTCGGAGGGGGGACTTGAACCCCCACGCCCTATTCGGGCACCAGGCCCTCAACCTGGCGCGTCTGCCTATTCCGCCACTCCGACGTGACGAGGCCACTCTACCGCCCTAGCCGGAGAGTCGGACCAGGGATGCGTCGAAGGTACCGAACACCGAGAGGGTGAGGTTCCGCACCCGGCGGGTGGTGACGGCATGGATTTGGAACTGGGCGATGGGCACCACCGGCACTTGGCTGACGATCTGCTTCTCGGCCTGCTGGTATGCAGCCGTGCGCTTGGCCTCGTCGCGCTCGGCCCGACCCTGTTTGAGCAGGGCGTCGACGGGAGGCGAGGAGAAGCCGGTGATGTTCTCGGAGGTGCCCGACTGGTAGAGGGAGGTGAGGAAGGCGTCGGGCGTCGGGTACGAGCCGATCCAGGCCAGCCGGAACAGCTCCTGGTCGCCGCTCAGGGTGAACTTGAGGTAATCACCGAAGCTGTGGGGCCGCAGCCCGGCGGTGATGCCCACTGCCTTGAGGTTGGCCTGCATGGCCTCGGCCACCGCCTGTTGGGTGGGGTCGTCGTCGTAGTCGAGCTTGATGCCGGGCGGTGGCTTGTCACCGAAGGCCTGGCGGAGCAGGTCTTTGGCCTTGGCCGGGTCGAAACGGCACACGTCGCCACAGGGATCGGGCTGGGCGCTGGGGATGCCCTGGGCCACCAGGCCGCTGCTGGGGATGGCGGAGGCGCCGTAGACCACCCGTACGATGGCATCGCGGTCGACGGCGTGGTCGATCGCCTCCCGGAACCGCTGGTCGGCGAACTTGGGGTTCTTGAGGTTGAAGCCGTAGAAGAGCTCGGCAGCGTAGGGGCGGAACTGGTCGCTTCCCTTGTCGCTGGGCACCGGCTCGACCTGGTCGGTGGGCGCCTCCGCCCAGTCCACGCCGCCGCGGAGGAAGTCGGAGTAGGCCGAGGCCGCGTCCTTGGCCAGGAACACGTCGATGGCCTTGAGGGACGCCTTCACACCGGCGGCAGGAACGAGGCGCAACTCCGAGTCGGTGCGCGTCTGGATAGAGAAAGGACCGCTTCCCACGGGCTGGGAGGCGAAGGGCGGGGAGGGTGGAACCGCGTCGACGGACTCCCGGGGCACGATCCCGAAAAGAGGGTTGCCCACGATGGCGGGCAGCACCGCGAGGGGCTCGTCGAGGTCGAAGTGAACCACGGCGGGGCTCGGT
>QHBU01000139.1 GCA_003244045.1 Candidatus Aeolococcus gillhamiae | reverse complement strand
GCGTCGATGTGCTGCCATGGTGGTGGGATAATTCCTCGTAGCAGAGATTATCGGTGATGGACCGGCCGGTCATCAGCCCGGATCCGCGACGAGCGATCCGCACCCTGACCGGGCAGCCCAGCATCCCCCGGCGCCGCCACCTGCTCTAGTTGCTGTACGGCCACGCCAGAGTGCCGCCACCGAGAGGCGGGGCGAGAACCACCGATTCGCCGCCCTGCGCATCGACGCGGACGACAGCCTTGGCCACATAGTTTCCCCACGTGGTGCGGCCGGTGCCGTCGTCGGCGAACTGGGACTCCTTCTGGAAGGCGTCCATGGCCGCCTCGGGCGAGCTGTGGGTACTGACGACTGTGCCCGCCAAGGGTTCCACCCAGCGGTTCGTGAGGGCCCTCACCTCGTAGACGGCGCCGTCCTGGTGTGCAGATCGCTTTTCGGTCTTGTGCATGGCTACCTCTCCTGCTGCGTTGCGTGTGGATACCATACCACAGATGCTCCCGTGCCTACTGATAGACACAATTATCGGCAGTTGGCTGCTCAGCGCCCGTTACTGTCGAGAGGCGGGCCCAGGACCTTCACGCGCAAAAGCGGCCTTTCCCTCCGGGGAACCTGTCGCTTTACACGGGAGCCCTCTCGAGCACGCCGATCTGCCCTTGCCACCGGATCGACTGGTACACTGATGGTGGCGATACTTGATAGCATCACCGTATGGCGTCGATCCGCACTACCTTCACGCTCGATGACGAATTGGCTGAGCGAGCCCGGCAGCTAGGGATCAACATTTCGGCAGCCGCTCGCGAGGGAGTGGCCGCTGCCGTGCATGCGGCGTTGGCACGGTCGGACCGAGCCGCGTACGAACGTCACCCGGAGCGGGCCGACCGGTTCTGGACCGAGGCTGAGGCGTGGAACGAGGAGTGATCCGTGGCGAGATCTGGATTGCGGAGGTCGGGCGGAAGAAGCGGCCTGTCCTCGTCGTCACCCGGTCAGAAGTGCTCGATGTGCGCTCCCTCGTCACAGTCGCCGAGGTAACCACGTCGACTCGTGGACTCGCTACTGAGGTTGGTCTCGACCATCACAACGTCGGGCTCGATCGTCCATCGGTCATCAACTGCGATGGCCTCCACACCGTCGCGCAGTCATCGCTCACCAGCCGCGTCGGCGAGATTGACGCCGTCACCATGCGCGGGGTCTGCTCAGCGATCGGCTATGCGCTGGGTTGCTGAATTGGGCACCGTCATTCTTCTGTCGCCACTGCCAGCTTCCTGTCGTGTTACACCCTCGACCTCGAACAGCGGCATCGCCCTGACTACCTCCCACTGGCGGTCGCGTGCCTCAGATCTGACCAGTCGGTGAGCCTCGTCGACGGTCTCTGGACAACCCCCGAGATCCTTGCCCTCGAACGCGCCGTGGTCGCTCAAGCGGACGGGCCGCCCCTCCCCGAGTACGGCGCCAGGACCTCGGCCGTTTTCCAGCACGCGTACGCACGCACGGTCCGCAAGACCCAGGGCCTGACGTGCGACACCGCCCTCCTCCTGGGCGACGACGGCCTCTTCGCCGAGTTGGGCTACACCGGCCTCACCCGGGCCGCCAGGAGAACCACCTCTACACCGTCGTGGGCGCCGCTGACTTCGACGACGCCACCGACCCACTGGCTCACGTCGTGCGGGCGCTGGACACGAGCAGGGCCAAGACGGCCGCCATCGAGGTTCTCGAGGGGGCTGAGATCGCATGACCACCCAGGACGTGGACGTCCCTTGAAGCACCGTAACGACAGCCCGTGGGGCGACTGGCACGAATCAATCGCCGAGGGTCTCGTTACCGCGGCCGATTACCTGAGCCGCTGCCAGCGTTGCCTGGCCGGCGAGATCACCCCGACCGGTTCTACTTCGCCGACAAAGCGGGGGACTCCGGGATGCCGCCACCACCCTTGTGCGGCGGTGCCACGAGGTCGAACGCTGGCTCGGTGAGTGCGGGGCTGACATCCAAACCAAGGAGCTCGACGGCGAGACTGGTGGACATGGTGAAGCTCTCCGACGCGTGGCCGAGCACGGCGGAGGCAATGGCGGGGTGGACGTTGTGCTCCAACATGGCGGTGGCGACGCCGTGGCGGGCATCGTGGAGGCGGACCTCAGACCGGATGCCGGTCTCCTTGGCCAGCCGCTTGAAGGCGTGGGTGAAGGTGCTGGGATCGATCGGTTGACCGTCGCCCCGGTCGCACACGAGGTCGAACTCGTCCGACGGCATGCCTGCCAGCCGGCG
>QHBU01000138.1 GCA_003244045.1 Candidatus Aeolococcus gillhamiae | reverse complement strand
GCCGAGCAGACCGCCGAGCTCACCGGCATGGAGATCGGCGGGGTGACCCCATTCGGCCTACCGGTGGCGCTGCAACCGGTCCGGGTCGACGCGGCTGTCCTGGGGCGGAGCCGCGTAGTGGTGGGCGGAGGCGATCGCTCCGTCAAGCTGGTCATCGAGTCCGCCGTGCTGGGGCGCACGCCGCTCTTCGAGGTCGTCGAGGGTCTGGCGATGCCGGCCGGCGAGCCGCCCGCTCACTGATCGGCGTCAGCCATCGCCCTCCCTACAATCGGTCGGCATGCCGCGTCTTGAGCTCGTCGAGTGCTCGCTGCGGGCCGGACAGCAGGCGCTGCTGCTGAGCCGCCTGCGCAACCGTCACGCCATCCCGGTGGCCCGCGTGCTCGACGGCTGCGGCTTCGCCGGCCTCGACGTCTTCGGGGGCACCACCTTCGAGGCGGCCCTGCGCTTCCTCGGCGAGGATCCCTTCGGGCAGCTCCGCGCCATCCGCGAGGCGGCGCCGTCCAGCACCCTGATGGCGTCACTCGGCGGCCAGGCCCTCACCGGCCACCGCCACGTCGGCGACGACGTCGTCGATGCCTTCATCAAGGTCGCCGCGGATGCCGGCATCGATCGCTTCCGCATCCACGATCCACTCAACGACGTGCGCAACCTGCGCCACGCCATGGAGGCGGCACGCCGGGTCGGACGCCAGGTCGAGGCGGCCATCGTCTATGCCGACTCGCCACGCCACGACCCCGATCTCGTGGTCGCGCTCGCCGAGGAGCTCGCCGGCATCGGCGCCGACTCCATCTGCATCCACGATCCGCTCGGCCTGCTCGGCGTCGCCCGCATCGGCGACCTGGTGCAGCGCGTCGTCGACGCCACCAACCTTCCGCTGGCGCTGTCGCTGTCGACGCAGACGGGCCAGGCGGAGTTCGCGGTGTACGCCGCGGCGGTCGCGGGCGCGTCGCGCCTCGACGTCGCGCTGGCACCGCTGGCCGGCGGCGCGTCCGTGCCTGCGGCCGAGGGGGTCATCGCCGCGCTGCGCGGCACCGAGCTCGACACCGGCATCGACCTCGACCCGGTCACCGCGGCGTCGGCCGAGCTCGAGCACCAACTGCTGCCGTACGACGGCGTCTTTGACGTGCCCGCGCTGCGCGTCGACGGCGCCGCGCTGCGCGGTCTGCTGCCCCCCGCGGCGATGGGCCACGCGCTTGCCGAGCTGCGTGAGCGCAACCAGATCGATCGTCTCGACGACGTCGAGATCGAGGCGCGTCGGGTGCGCGCCGAGCTTGGCCACCCGCCGATGGTCACGCCGATCATCGAGATCGTGGCCACGCAGGCTGTGTACAACGTCTGCGACGGCGACCGCTACGCAACGGTCAGCCAGGAGGTCAAGGACTACTGTCTCGGCCTCTACGGCTCGCCGCCGTACCCCATTGACCCCGAGGTGCGCCGTCTCGTCAACGGGCGCGAGGAACCGATCACGTGCCGCCCGGCCGACCTTCTCGAGCCGGCGCTGCCCGCGCTCCGTCGTGAGCTCGAGCGCGAGGGCGTCAAGAGCCCCGACGACGCCACCGTGGTCAGCTTCGCGCTCTTCCCGTTGGAGACGCTGGCGCTGCGTCGCAGTGAGGTCGTGCCCGAGCGGCTCGGCGACGAGCCCCAAGCGGAGGAGGCCGCGGCCGCCCCGCAGGAGAACGGCGATGCTGCGACCGCAGCCACGGAGGCTATTGCCGCCGCACCGCCGGAGGAGGTGCGCGAGCTCACCGTTGAGGTCGACGGCCAGAGCTACAGCGTGCGCGTCATCGGCGCAGGCGTCGGCGGCGGTGGTGGCGGCGCGTCGGCAGCAGCAGCCGCTCCGGTGGTTCGTGAGGGCACTGTCGTCGCTCCCATGCAGGGTCTGATCCTCAAGGTTGCGGTCAAGGTTGGCGACAATGTGGATCTCGGCGGCGTGGTTGCGGTGCTCGAGGCCATGAAGATGCAGAACGATGTCACCGCCAGCCGCGCCGGCACCGTCAGCGCGGTGCACGTCAAGGAGGGCGACGTGGTCGGCCCGCGCGACCCCATCGTGCAGATCGACTGATGTTCACCAAAGTACTCGTCGCCAACCGCGGCGAGATCGCGCTGCGGGTCATCCGCGGCTGCCGCGACCTCGGCGTCGCCACCGTCGCTGTGCACAGCGAGGCCGACCGCACCGCGGCGTTCGTGCTGCTCGCCGACGAGGCGGTGGAGATCGGTCCGGCGCCGTCGGCGCAGTCGTACCTGGTGATCGACCGCATCATCGACGCCGCCAAAGC
>QHBU01000137.1 GCA_003244045.1 Candidatus Aeolococcus gillhamiae | reverse complement strand
TCCACGTGATCGGCGTACGGATCCTCTCGGGCAGGGCTACTCGTAAGGTTTTCCACCCGCGCCAATCGGCGTGGCGTGCCAGCGTGACCGAGTCCTCGACGCCGTCGGCGTTACGGAAACCCCCGCGCAGCCACTGGCCGTTGGAATCTGCGTAGACGTCGATCGCCACTCCCGTGGGCTCGCCGGCTAGGCGAATGTCTGTCTGCGCGTAAGCCGCGCGCACGCTGCCTGTCGCCGAGAAGTCGTACGAGAGATGAAGAGCCGCGCTCGAATCGGGGGCCAGCAAAGCATCGACGCCCCCCGCCACATCCGCGGGCCGTGCGCTGAATGTCCATTGACCAGGCGCCCTGCCGGGCTGCAAGACCGCGGCTATGTTCACGGCGTGCTCCCCGACCAGGATCGGGAGCAGCGAGCGCGTGCCGGCGGCCTGAGCGACGATGGTCAGCTTGGCCGCCGATGGGCCGGCTTGGAACGTACCGCTCGAACTGATGTTTCCGCCGTTGCCGATCGCGGACCACCTCACCGCCTGCGGATCGATCCAGACCGGCACATCGCCCTCGAACGCCGACGCGCTGAGCACAACGGCACCATCTGCTGGAACATGGCCTCGGTAGCCGCCGATCACGAGGGCGCCGACCGAAGATACGACCCTTAGGTCGATGCGGCCGCGAATCGAGCCGAGCACGGCTTCGACGCTTGCGCCGCCCGCTTGGCGCGCTTGGACGACGCCGCGCGCGTCGACTGTCAAGACGCGGGGGTCGCTGGATTTAAACGCTGCCTCCGTCGCCGTCACAGGCAGCGGCTGATCGTCGGCATCGATCGATCGCAATCTGAGCGGCATACGGCTGCCGCTCAGCACGAGCGCGTCATCCGCGCGCAGCAGAAGCTGCGCCGGTGTGCCGGGCCACGCATTATTGAGGACGAAAAGTCCGTCCGCCACCGGCCGTTCGCGGCCGTCGGACGGCACGTTTGCCACGGTGACGCCGAGATCGCCCAAGTGGCGCACGACCATCTCGCTGGACCCGCCGCTGTCGAACGCCATTGCCTGCCAAGCGCCCAGACGCGCGAACAGCGCAGCCAGCATCGGGCGCGTCACGCCGACCGACATCGCCGGCGATCGGCCGTCGATCACCACGAGCCACAAAGCCGAGCCATCCGCTGAAATACCGGCTCCGGTCAGCGGGTAACGGGCGTTGGTCTCCTCGGGAGCCGGGGCATTGGGGTCGACGGCCGGCCTGCCGCCGTCTAAGAGCAGCGGCCCGCCACCGACCGCTGCGAGCATCGAATCCAGCTGCGGCTGGGATTGCTGCGTCACATCGACGACTTGGCCGACGCCTAACGCGGCCAGCCGGATCGCCCATGCGCCATGCGCCACGATGGCTAACTCGTCGCCGCTCAACTTGGGCAGGTCGGCGGCGCCGGTCAGGACGTCTGCAACCCGGTAGCGCCCGGGCGCGTCGGCCGGCGTCAAGACCAGTACCGACGCGCCGTAAGCCTTAAGACCGCCGAACATCGCGCTCAGCAAAGCGATCGGCGTCGCAGCCGACCATTCGTTGACATTCGATATCGGCACCGGCTGGCTTGAAGGCGCCGACAAAGTGGCCCGCCAGCTGATTGTGGCCATGCCGATACGGCGATCGCGACCGATGATAAACGCCGCTGCAGCATCGGGCTGGTGTTGGACGCGCCCGTCGATCAAGACGACGTTGAGCGGGCTGCCGGATGCGCCGATGTCGTAATAGTCCGCATTGATGCCGGCTTGGGCATGAACCCGATCGGCCATCGCTGAAAGCGGCTCTCCTGATCCCACTATCTGACCGTGCTGCGTCGCGACCGCCAAAGAGACCAATGGATTGTTCAGGTCTACCGTCGTGATCGATAGACCGAGCGGTCCGGATGATGTTTGCAGGCGCCAGCGCGTGTACGAAACGCCGGGACCCAGCTGCTCGTCGCTGCGGTCTGCGCGGCTGATCGCGGGCCAAGACTCCGGTGCCACGAAGACCGCGCCGGACCCGAGCGAGGACGTGGCGCCGCCCGCTAAGCCTGCCGCGGCCGGCGGCGCGATGCTAACCGCCGCGATTGCCGCAACGGCCATCCTGCGCAGACGGACGCTAGGCAGGGCGGTCATCAGCAGGCCGACCTTTGCCCAAAGCCCGATCTGATGACTCACGTTTGGGCCGCGCTCGCATTTCGGCTGGCCGCGGCCAT
>QHBU01000136.1 GCA_003244045.1 Candidatus Aeolococcus gillhamiae | reverse complement strand
AAGTATCGGCACTGGCACGTCTCGAGGCGCTGCGGGGCAGGGAGTTCGTCTCCGACTTCCGGGCGGCCCGGCTGGGCTTGGAGGCGGTAGGCGACGTGTCAACGGTGGCTCCAAGGCTTGTTGGGCCATCGTCAGTTTGGAGGAGCCACACGCCTTTCGCCCCCCCCCGGCACGCCAAGGGTGGCATAACCACGTGGGAACCTCACGTAGAGGCTCAGGTTTGCGAAGAGCTCAACCGTCGGGGCTTTCCGGAACCATCGTCGGTGCGCGTACTGCGTGGCGACTGGCTCTCCTTCCGGCGACATCGTATTAGCGAACGTCTGGCGGCCAGCCGCTCGGCGGTGGGCGTAGAGATCGTGTTTTCTGAGCCAGTGGCGGGGCCGCTGGCGTTGGGGGGGCTGAGTCATTTCGGGCTCGGATTGTTCGTGCCCGAGCCGTGACGGAATCAGCGGCCACGGTCGACGTTCCCGACCTGGTGCCGGCACGCATGGTGAACGAGTTCAGCTACTGCCCCCGGCTCTTCTTCCTCGAGTGGGTCCAAGCTCGGTTCGAGGACAACCCCGACACTGTCGAGGGCCGCTACCAGCATCGGGCTGTCGACCGGGAGGCGGGTCGAGCGCCCTTGCCCGATGACGGTGACCTGGCCTCGGCACGGTCGGTGATGTTGTCGTCGACCCGCCTCGGACTCGTGGCACGGGTCGATCTCATCGAGGGCATCGAGGGCGGGGTGAGGCCGGTCGATACCAAGCGGGGCAGCCCACCCGACACGCCCGAACGGTCGTGGGAGCCCGAGCGGGTGCAGCTGTGTGTGCAGGCGTTGCTGCTGCGCGAGGCCGGGTACCAATGTACCGAGGGCGTCCTCTACTTTGCCGAGGCTCGGCGTCGGGTGGCTGTGGTGTTCGACGACGAGCTGGTGGCGCGCACCGAGGGCCTGCTGGGCGAGTTGCGAGAGATCGCCGGCCGCGACCTGCCCCCTCCGCCACTCGTCGACAGCCCGAAGTGCCCGCGCTGTTCGCTTGTCGGCATCTGCCTCCCCGACGAGACGAACACGCTGGCCGCTCGATCAGATCGGCCTCCCCGGCGGCTGTTGCCCCGTGACCCCCAGGCTCGTCCGATGTACGTCACTGACCAGGGGACGACGGTCGGACATCGCGAGGGGAGGGTGGAGGTGTCGAGACACGGAGAGGCCGTCCAGTCCGTGCGCATGATCGACGTCTCCCAGCTCAACATCCTGGGCAATGTCCAGGTAACGAGCCAGCTCATGCGCCAGCTGTTCTCCCGCGAGGTCCCGGTTCTGTGGTTCAGCTACGGTGGATGGTTCCAGGGGATCGCCGAAGGGCTCCCGTCCAAGCACGTGGAGCTGCGCCGACGCCAGGTCAGCACTGCCCACCAGGGCGGCCTCTCGATCGCCCGGGCCATGGTCGAGGGCAAGATTCGCAACTCCCGGACGCTGTTGCGCCGCAACAGCCGAGTGCGTGACGACTCCGTGCTGGCGTCCCTCAAGTCGCTTGCCGAGCAGGCCGCCACCTGCTCGTCGACATCGTCGCTGCTTGGCTTGGAAGGCACCGCCGCCCGGCTGTACTTCGGTGGCCTCCCCTCCATGTTCCGTGAAGAGCTGCGCCTGCCCGGCGCCGCCTTCAGCTTTGAGGGCCGGAATCGACGGCCGCCCTTGGATCCGGTCAACTGCCTTCTCTCCTACACGTACGGGTTGCTGGTCAAGGACCTGACCGCTGTGGCCCTTAGCGTCGGGTTCGACCCCTACCTCGGCTTCTACCATCGGCCTCGCTTCGGCCGCCCTGCCCTCGCCCTCGATCTGGCCGAGGAGTTCCGGCCCCTGGTCGCCGAGTCCACGGTGCTGAGCCTGGTCAACAACGGTGAGGTCCGGGCCTCCCACTTCGTTGTCCGGGCCGGGGGTGTCACCCTCACCGCGGAGGGACGCAAATCCGTGATCGGCGGCTACGAGCGACGCCTCGACACCGAAGTTCGTCACCCTACTTTCGGCTACAAGGTGACCTACCGGCGAGTCCTCGAAGTGCAGGCTCGCGTGCTCGGTGCTCACGTGTTGGGTGAGATCCCTGACTACGTGCCGTTCATGACGAGGTGACTCGTGGCGCGTCGCAGATATCTCGTGGCTTACGACATCCGCGAACCGAAGCGCCTTCGGAACGTGCACAGCGCCATGAAGGCGTTCGGGTACCCGCTCCAGTACTCGGTGTTCGTCTGCGACCTCGACTCCATGGAGAAGATCTCGCTGCGCGAGGCGATGGGCATGCGCATGAACCAACGGGAGGACAGCCTTCTTCTCGTCGACCTCGGTGAACCCGCGGCTCGGGGGACTGACTGCTTCGAGTTCATGGGCGTCGCACCCGAGCTGCCCCGAGGCGGCCCGACTATCGTGTGAGTGGCGAGCGCTCCGGTAACTAGTCCTGATCCGACCACCGCTCGCATGCAGGTCAGAGCAGTCTTCGGCTACTTGACAGCATCCACAGTCTCCAAACCAGCGCCCCCCGAGTCCACCACTCGACTCGGCTCGCGTTGTTCCTGGTCAGCACCCACGAATGACACGAGCCCTCTGCCCGGCCACGTGGCC
>QHBU01000135.1 GCA_003244045.1 Candidatus Aeolococcus gillhamiae | reverse complement strand
TTCGTGGGCCACGGCATCGGCGAGCAGTTTCACCCCCCGCCTAGCGTGCCCCACTACTTCACCCGTGAAGCGAGCACCGTCATGGTTCCTGGCATGACGTTCACCGTCGAGCCGATGATCACCGCCGGCACCTGGCGGGAGCGGATGTGGTCCAACGGCTGGACGGCGGTGACCGCCGACGGCGGTCGCAGCGCCCAGTGGGAGCACACCCTCGTGGTGACCGACGACGGCGCCGAGGTCCTGACCGCCCTCTGACCCACTCGGCGCAGCGGCGGACGCCGGCGGCGTGCGATGATCCGGTGGTGCCAGGAACCGCTTCTAGCCGCTGGTCGTTGTGGTCAGAGGACTCGTTGCTCAGCATCGCAAGCCGCGGGTCGGTGCTGTCGGTGGGTTCGGTGGGGTCGATCCTGTCGATAGGGAGCATCGGATCGGCCCTGTCGATAGCGTCGATCGGCGCCGTGCTGTCGGTTGGCGCGGTGATGTCGGAGCGCTCGTTCCTCTCTCTGATGTCGTCGCATGGCCGCCGTGGGATCATGGCCTCCGGCTCGCGCTCCTGAGGGCCGCCCGGTTGCGCCGGGCGAGGCCCGCTCGGGTGCTGCGTGTCGGGCGCGGCCGGCGAAGGGCTCAGCCTTCCGCCAGGCTCACCTCTGAGACGATGTTTCCCCGGGTCGCGCGCGAGTAGGGACAGACCTGGTGCGCCGCCTCGAGAAGCTGGCGGGCACGGTCGGGATCCACCCCGGGCAGTTCCGCCTCGATGCGAGCGGTGAGGTCGATCCCTGTAGTGAGGCTCCCGACGAGGGCCACGGTCACCGACACCGCCGAGTCGGTGACGTCCACCTTCTGCTGGGCGGCGACCAGCTTGAGGGCGCTGTGAAAACCTGCGGCGTAACCGGTCGCGAACAGCTGTTCGGGGTTGGTCCCGCCGCCTCCCGCGCCTCCCATGCCTGGCGGGATCGACAGCTGGACGTCCACACGGCCGTCCTCGGTCGCGGCGCGGCCTTCCCGGCCACCCCATGCGGTGGCGGTGGCTTCATAGAGGACGTCACTCATGGCTGGGGCACCTCGCTTTCTGCGGTGGCGGGTTCCTGCGATGGCGGGCCTGGCCGGGGTTCAACGATCATGGCAGCCGCGATCTTCCCCTGCAGCCCTGGGCGGGGCGCTGGTTAGCGGTCGAGCTCAGCCGACCCGGCTGGCGCCGACGATCGGACCGAACCCCGCGATCGGCTCAACCCTGACGAACGCTCCCGTGTGCGGCGCGTCGACCATGTTGCCGTTGCCGATGTAGATGCCGACGTGGTGAAAGTCGCTGTAGAAGAAGATCAGGTCGCCGGGCTGAATGCCGGACATCGGCACGTGCGGCAGCGCGGCCCACTGCTCGTAGGTGGTGCGCGGAATCGCCACCCCTGCGGCCGCCCACGCGGCCTGGACAAGACCGGAGCAATCGTAGGAGCCGGGGCCGGTCGCGCCCCACACATAGGGCTTGCCGAGCTGTGCGTAGGCGAACGCGATCGCTTTCTGCGCCTGGGTGGTGGTTGGGCCGGTGTAGGTCGCTGTGGTGATGCCGGCACTGCCGGGCAAGACGGCTGCCTGCTGGGACGCGGTGAGCTTGGCGAGCAGCACTCGCTGCCTGGCCACGGCCGCGACGATGGCCTTCTTCCTCGCGAGCCGTTGCTTCTCCAGTGCCGCGACCGCAGCCTCGGTGCGGCTGGCGGCCTGCTGGGCCGCACGAACCTGGCGCGCCGCCGCGATGAATTGGCTCATCTCCGCGGCGTTGTCCCTCGACAGGTGCTCGAGCACCGACGCCTGAGAGAGGGCCACGTCCGGGTTCGATGTCATCAGCAGGGCACCGGCCGACGTCATGGTACCGCTCTCATACGCGGTCGTCGCGAGCTGGGCGATCTGGGTGCGCGTCGACCGGAACCGCGCCAGGTCCGCAGAGACCTCGCGGTTGACGAG
>QHBU01000134.1 GCA_003244045.1 Candidatus Aeolococcus gillhamiae | reverse complement strand
TTCGAATCCCTCCGAGCGCGCTGTGCTGAGTTGTGTCGCGAGACATCCCGGACAACCGTGGCATGTCGTTCGGGCCGTTTCTTGATTCGGTAGATCTTGGATCGTCCTCCGGTAGCAAGGTGTCTCGTTCGCCGAACAGGTCGAGGTACTTCGCGTCGCTGAGCGGTGCTCTATCCATTGGCGTGCTCCTTGCCGGTCCCGATGGGATCGTTACTCGGTCGGGTACTCGTCGTCGGTGAGATGATCGCCCCATTCGGTGTCGCCTTCGGTGAGCCCGAGGTGGGTCATGAACCAGGTCGGGGTAGCTCCGTGCCAGTGCCACTCGCCGGGCGGAGTGACGATGACGTCGCCGGAGCGGATGCGGATGAGCGGCCCACCGCGGGCCTGCGCGAAGCCTTCGCCTTCGGTGACGTAGAGGGTCTGACCGAGCGTGTGGCAGTGCCACGCGGTGTGGGCGAACGGCGTGAAGTGCACCGACCCGAGGGAGACCGGTGATGGTCCTTGGTTCTGTGCGACGGGATCGACCCACACATCGCCGGTGAACCACTCGGCCGGTCCCTTCGACGTCGGCCTCTTCGTTTGGACTTCCATGCGATCTCCTTCGTTCGTTCAGAGCTGTAGCAGCGTCTTGATGGCGTGGCGTTCGTCCATGGCTCGGTAGCCCTCGGCGACCTGGTCGAGGGGGAGTGTGAGGTCGAAGACCTTTCCGGGCTCGATGTCGCGGTTCGCCAACTTCTGTCGGGGTCCCCGGGCCGACTTCTGCAGCGAGCGCGCCGAACCAACCGGTGCCGAGCACGTCGGAGGCGGCTAGGAAGCTCACGAACCGCCAGTCCGTGATGGCCCACGACGAACGCGAACCCGACCGCGACTAAGACCGACACGTTGCGCGACCGGAGCAGCTCGAGCGGCACCATTGGATTGGCCGCCCGGGCTTCGGTGACCAGGAACGCGACCATCGCCGCTGGCAACGACAAAGGCGGTCACCACCCGCGGAGCCACTGAACCCGTTCGGCGCCCGCTTCGATCGCGCCGTAGGTCAACGCACCCATCGCAACCACCGCGGTTACCTGCCCGAACCAGTCGGAAGTCAACCGCCGATGCGGCGACCGAGCCATGCGAGCAAGCAGCACCACTGTTGTCGGAATGCCGATCGAGCTCGACCACGCCAGTGCTTCTGTTCTGAATCAAGTCCTGGGCGCTCTTGAGAGGCGGCGAGTATCCAATGCGCGACTTGGGGCACGTGTAATCCTGGGCTTCGATGAAGACGGGAACGCCAAAGGCGCGAGCAGGGGCCCGACCTCCTCAGGTCGACTACCGCGTCTTGAGGCCCGACCGGCGGATCGCGTCGCTCGACGGGCTGCGGGGGTTGGCCCTCGTCGCCGTGGTCGCTTACCACGCCGCGCCGGGTGCGCCGCATCGCCCCGGCCCTGCTTGCTCTCATCGCTGTCCTCGTAGTCGTGGTACCACTGACCGTCGGCAGCCGATGCCCATCGCCTTCGCGGTGACATCCTGTCGACGCTGTTCGGCGTCACCAACTGGCACCTCATCAGCGATGGAAGCTCGTACTTCGCGCGCGCCGGAAGGCCGTCGTTCGTCCGTCACATCTGGTCGGTGGCCATCGAGATTCAGTTCTACGTCGTGTGCCCGATCATCGTGGGGTGGCTGGCCCGCCGCCGGCTGCGCACGCCGTTGCCGTCGTAGTAGCCGGCATCGCCGCGTCGGCGACATTCATGGGAGTCCTCTACCGGAGCCCCAACCCCTCACATGCCTACTTCGGCACCGATACCAGGTCCATGCCCTGCTCGCCGGCTGCCTGCTCGCCCTGGTGCTGGCCCGCGCCACGCCCACGCCGTCGAGGTCACGGTCACGATGGCCCCGAGGCTCTAGGCCTCCTGTGGCTCGCTGCCCTGGTGGCCATGGTCTTCGTGGTAGGAGAGCGTGCGCGGCTCACTTACCCAAGCGCGCTCCCCGCTGCCGAGGTGGCCACCGCGGCGATCATCGTCGCCGCG
>QHBU01000133.1 GCA_003244045.1 Candidatus Aeolococcus gillhamiae | reverse complement strand
GAGTTCAACACCATCGCGGTGAGCGACGGCGTGTCCATGGGCACCGAGGGAATGCGCTCCTCGCTGGTGTCACGCGAGGTGATCGCCGACTCGATCGAGCTGGTGACGCGCGGCCACAGTTTCGACGGACTGGTGCTCATCGTCGGCTGCGACAAGACCATCCCCGCGGCGGCGATGGCGCTGTGCCGTCTCGACGTCCCCGGGCTCGTCCTCTACAGCGGCACCATCGCCGCCGGCCGCCTCCACGGTCGCGACATCACCCTTCAGGAGGTCTTCGAGGCGGTCGGCGCGCACGCCGCGGGTCGCATCGACGACGCCGAGCTCGCCGCGGTCGAGGCGACCGCCTGCCCCGGCGCAGGCGCGTGCGGCGGTCAATTCACCGCCAACACGATGAGCACCGTGATGGAGTTCCTCGGGCTCAGCCCCGCGGGCGCCAACGACATCCCCGCGACGCACCCGGACAAGGCCGCGGCGGCGACACAGGCAGGCCGCCTGGCCACACGGCTGGTGATGGAGGACGTCCGTCCCCGCGCCCTGGCCACACCCGAGGCCTTCGAGAACGCGATCGCCTGCGTTGCGGCCAGCGCCGGCTCGACCAACGCTGTTCTCCACCTGCTGGCCATCGCCGCTGAGGCTGCGGTTCCGCTCGATCTGGCCGACTTCGACCGGATCTCGGCGAAGACTCCTGTGCTGGTCGACATCAAGCCGGGCGGCAGGTTCGTGGCCGCCGACGTCCACGGCGCCGGCGGGCTGGCGGTGCTCGGCGCCCGCCTCCAGGAGCTTGGGCTGCTGCACGAGGGGTGCGCGACCGTCGATGGCCGCACCATCGGCGAGATCGCCGCGGCGGCGCACGAGACCCCCGGCCAGGAGGTGATCCGCCCGGCCGCTGCACCGCTCAAGAACCGCGGCGGCATCGCCGTCCTGCACGGCGCGCTCGCCCCCGAGGGCTGCGTGGTCAAGCTGGCCGGCCACGAGCGCACCCGGCACACCGGCCCCGCGCGCGTCTTCGACAGCGAGGAGGCGTGCTTCGCCGCCGTCCAGGCGCGGACCGTCCGGGCCGGCGACGTGGTGATGATCCGCTACGAGGGTCCGGTCGGCGGCCCGGGGATGCGCGAGATGCTCTCGGTAACCGGCGCGATCGTGGGCGCCGGGCTGGGCGACTCGGTGGTGCTCATCACCGACGGCCGATTCTCCGGGGCCACCCACGGCTTCATGGTCGCCCATGTCACGCCCGAGGCCGCGCTGGGCGGTCCGCTGGCGGCGGTCCGCGACGGCGACGTCATCACCGTCGACGTCGACAGCCGCCGGATCGACATCGAGGTGACGCAGGCAGAGCTCGCCGAACGGCTGCAGGGCTGGACGCCGCCTCCACCCCGGTACCGGTACGGGGCGCTCGCCAAGTACGCGGCGATGGTTGGCTCGGCGTCGCGGGGGGCGCTGACCTCGCCGGTTCCGATTCGTAACAGCGCTGAACTTGACCGCTCGAGCAATCCTCCCGTAGGCTACCGACCCTGATGTCCATGTCGCTCGTCCTCGTCCTTGTAGGCCTCGGCCTGCTCCTGATTAGGAGCGGGACCCCGAGGTTCCAGACGAGGCGTGCGCGCACGTAGGGCAGCACCGACCAGATCAGGAATCACAAAGGGTCCCCTCCTCAGGAGGGGGCCCTTCTTTTTTTACCCACGACACGGAGGCACGGCGATGGACAACGGCGGACACCGGCAGGGAGCTGCCCATCACGACGAGGACCAGGTCGCGGACGGACCCGCGTCCAGGGAGCGCCACCAACGCGAACAGTCCCAGTTCCGGAGCCGCCCGTACGGCGCTCCATCGAGGAACTACCACGAGGCGGGCTTCGACGATGTCCGCGACGCAATCCACCGCACCTACAAGTGATCCAGGCCCGGCCGTCCTCAGGTGCGGAGGAGACGGACCCGGAGAGGCGCGTTCTCACCGGGGCTGAGATCGTTTTCGAGTGCCTCCTCGCCGAGGGGGTGAGCACAATCTTCGGGTACCCGGGCGGGGCCAACCTGCCGCTCTACCAGCACTTGCCCTCCTACCCGCAGCTGCACCACGTGCTGGTGCGCCACGAGCAGGGCGGCGCCCACGCCGCCGACGGGTACGCGCGCAGCCGGCGCGGCGCCATCGGCGTCGTGTTCGCCACCAGCGGGCCCGGGGCGCTCAACATGGTCACCGGCCTGGCCACCGCGTACGCAGACTCGGTGCCAGTGGTGGCGATCACCGGCCAGGTGCCGGTCACCGCGGTCGGCACCGACGCCTTCCAGGAGTCGGACGTCATCGGCTCGACGATGTCGGTCACCAAGCACAGCTACCTGGTCACGCGGATCGAGGACATCGCCCCGACCATCCAAGAGGCCTTCCACGTGGCCCGCTCCGGACGCCCGGGGCCGGTGCTCATCGACCTTCCCAAGGACCTGCAGCAGGCCACCGCCGAGTACGTGCCCTGCACCGAGCCGGTGCGGATGCGCTCGTTCCCCGACGCGCCCCAACCGGACTCCATGAAGCTGCGCCGCATCGCCCAGCTCATCGGTGAGGCGAAGCGCCCGGTCATGTTGATCGGTCGCGGCGTGATCATCTCCGGCGCCGAGGAGCAGGTGATCGAGCTCTCCCACCGCGCCAACATTCCCACCGGCTGGACGCTGCTCGGCACCGGCGCCTACCCGGTCCGCGACCCGCTCGCGCTGCAGATGGTCGGGTTCATGGGCGCCGGCTTCACCAACCGCGCCGTCTGCGACGCCGACCTGCTCATCCTCGTCGGGATGCGCTGCGACGACCGAGTGACCACCCGGCTCGACTCGTTCGCGCCGCGTGTCGAGCACATCGTGCACATCGACATCGACCCCGCCGAGATCGGCAAGAACGTGGTGCCGCACGTGTCGCTGGTGGCCGACGCGCGCAGCGCGCTCAGCGCCCTGCTGCCGCTGGTGGAGCCCAAGCGCGAGCACGAGTGGCTCACCACCATCGACCAGTGGAAGGAGGAGCACCCGGTCAAGTTCGTGGCGCGCAACGGGATCCTGCAGCCCCAGGAGGTGCTCCAGGAGATGTACGCGCGCTGCCACGACGAGGCCATCGTGCTCGCCGACGTCGGCCTCAACCAGATCTGGGCGGCGCTGTGGTTTGACTACGGAAAGCCCGGCTACTTCCTCAACTCGGGCGGCACCGGGACGATGGGCTACGCGTTCCCGGCGTCGATGGGCGCCAAACTCTCCAACCCCGACAAGACGGTGTTCTGTGTCAGCGGTGAGGGCGGCTTCGTGATGAACATGCAGGAGATGGCCACGATGGTCGAGCAGAACATCGACGTCAACGTGCTCATCCTCAACAACGCCAGCCTGGGCATGGTACGCCAGTTCCAGGACGACTTCTATGGCGGGATCCGCTCGGCTGTCGACCTCACCTTCACGCCCGACTTCGTCAAGCTCGGTGAGGCCTTCGGGATGAAGGCGATGAGCACGGACAAGTACAGCGACGTCGGCCCCATGCTCGACGAGGCGATCGCCCACCGTGGCCCGGTGCTGATGAACTTCGACATCGACAAGGACGCCAACGTGTACCCGATCGTGCCACTGGGCAAGGGCATGCTCGATTTCGTCGAGGCCTCATGAGCCAGAGCCGCCTTCTCTCCATCCTCGTCGAGAACAAGCCGGGTGTGCTCAACCGCGTCGCCTCGGCGGTGCGCCGGCGCGGCTTCAACATCGACTCGCTTTCGGTGGGCCCGACCGAGGACCCCTCGGTGTCGCGCATGACCGTCGCGGTGCACGTGGGCCGCCAACAGGCGGAGCAGGCCACCAAGCAGCTCGCCAAGCTCATCGACGTGATCACCATCGACGACATCAGCGGCCAGCGTGTCGTCGCCCATGAGCTGCTGCTGCTGCGCATGCACGCGCCGAACAGCAGCCGCCGCGACCTGCTCGACATCCTCGAGATCTTTCGCGGTCGCGTCGTCGACATCGCCTCGGAGTCGGTGATCGTCGAGGTCACCGGCTCGACCGAGAAGGTCGACAACTTCATCGAGCTGATGCGCCCCTTCGGCATCAAGGAGATGGCCCGCAGCGGCGCAGTCGCCCTGGTGCGCGGCGACGACGCGCGCCTGCGACTCATCGACTTCGACACCCCACGCGATCCCGAGCCACCGTCGCCCGCCGCGGAGCCGGGCGAAGCCGTCGACATGACCGGAAACGTCTAGCACTGATGAGGACCAACTGATGGCGGCAAAGATGTACTACGACTCCGACGTGGAGCCGGGATTGCTCGACGGAGTGCCGATCACGGTGCTCGGCTACGGATCCCAGGGACACGCCCACGCGCTCAACCTCCGTGACTCAGGCCACGACGTGCGCGTCGGGCTGCCCGAGGGATCGCGCAGCCGCGCCGCCGCGGAGGCGGAGGGCCTGCGCGTGCTCACCCCCAGCGACGCTGTCGCCGAGGCCGATGTGGTCATGGTGCTCGCTCCCGACACGGCGCAGAAGAAGCTGTTCGACGAGGAGATCCGCGACAACCTCAAGCCGGGCAACCTGCTGCTCTTCGCGCACGGCTTCACCATCAGGTTCGGCCAGATCGCTCCACCGGAGGGCGTCGACGTCGGCATGGTGGCGCCGAAAGGGCCGGGCCACCTCGTGCGCCGCACGTTCGCCGACGGGCAGGGCGTTCCCATGCTGGTGGCGGTCGAGCAGGACGCCACTGGCACCGCATGGCAGCGCACACTCGCGTACGCCGCCGGCATCGGCGGGACGCGTGCCGGCTGCCTGCGCACCACGTTCGCCGAGGAGACCGAGACCGACCTCTTCGGTGAGCAGGCAGTTCTCTGCGGCGGGATCTCCAGCCTCGTGAAGGCCGGCTACGAGACGCTGGTGGACGCCGGCTACCAGCCCGAGCTCGCCTACTTCGAGGTGATGCACGAGCTCAAGCTCATCGTCGACCTCATGTACCAGGGCGGCCTCTCGTACATGCGCTACTCGGTGAGCGACACCGCCGAGTTCGGCGACTACGTCAGTGGACCGAAGGTTGTCGACGCGCGCACGCGGCAGACCATGCGCGGCATCCTCGCCGACATCCAGGACGGCACCTTCGCCAAGCGCTGGATCGCCGAGAACGAGAACGGCCGGCCCGACTTCCTCGAGTACCGCGACGAGGATCACCACCACCCCGTGGAGCGGGTCGGAGCCGAGCTGCGCGCCAAGATGAGCTGGCTCGACGCCAAGACCGCGCCCGGGATGGAGACGGTGAATGGCAGCGCCAAGGAAGCGACGTCATGAGCTCCAGCAACGGCCACAGCGACGTAGCCCAGAGCCTCGGCAACCCGCTGCTCACCGCGGTGGCCCCGGCAAACCCGGAGCCGCTGACGATCCTCGACACCACCCTGCGCGACGGCGAGCAGTCGCCCGGTGTGGCGCTCACCGCCGACGACAAGCTGGCCATCGCGCGTCAGCTGGCCCGGCTGCGTGTCGACGTGATCGAGGCGGGCTTCCCCTTCTCGTCCCCCGGCGACTACGCGGCGGTGCGCGCCATCGCCGAGCACGTCGAGGGGCCGGTGATCGCCGGGCTGTCGCGCTGCTTCGAGGCCGACGTGCGCCAGTGCGCCAAGGCGCTGGAGCCGGCGCAGCGGGCGCGCATCCACGTGTTCATCGGCACCTCACCCATCCATCGCGACTCGCAGCTGCACATGAGCCAGGCTGAGGTGCTCGAGCGCTCGCGCTCGATGACAGCGCTGGCCAAGACCTTTCGCGAGGACGTCGAGTTCTCGCCAATGGACGCCAGCCGCACCGAGCCCGAATACCTCGCCGACGTCGTCGCCGCCACCATCGAGGCGGGTGCCACCACCATCAACCTGCCCGACACCGTCGGCTACGCGACCCCCGATGAATGGCGCGGCCTCATCGGATGGCTGACGATGCGCGTGCCCAGCCTGGCCGGTGTCACGCTCTCGGTGCACTGCCACAACGACCTCGGGCTCGCTGTCGCCAACTCGCTGGCGTCGATTCGCGCCGGTGCGCGCCAGGTGGAGACGTGCGTCAACGGCATCGGTGAGCGCGCCGGCAACGCCGCGCTCGAAGAGGTGGCCATGGCGACGCGTCTGCATCCCGAGGTGTTCGGGGTGAGCACCCAGCTCGACCACTCGCAGCTGTACCGGACCTCGCGAATGGTCAGCCAGCTGACCGGGATGGCGGTGCAGCCCAACAAGGCGGTGGTCGGCGCCAACGCTTTCGCCCACCACTCGGGAATCCACCAGGACGGGATCCTCAAGGACCGCCGGACGTTCGAGATCATGGACGCCGCCGAGGTGGGTGCCGGCAGCACGCTCGTGCTCGGCAAGCTCTCCGGCCGTCACGCGCTGCGCAATCGGCTGGAGCAGCTCGGCTACAAGCTCGACGAGGAGGAGCTGAAGCGCGCCTTCGTGCGCTTCAAGGAGCTCGCCGACCGCAAGCGCGACGTCACCGACCGCGACCTCGAGGCTGTCGTCGCCGACGAGCGCCGCACCGGCGACGAGCAGTACCAGCTCGAACACCTCCAGGTGAGCTGCGGCACGCAGCTGCGCCCCACCGCGACAGTGCGCATGCTGCTGCCGGACGGCCTCTCGCACGAGGCGGCGGCGATCGGCGACGGCCCCGTCGACGCCGCGTACCGCGCCATCCATGAGCTCTGCCAGGTGGAGGGTGAGCTCGAGGAGTTCGCCGTGCAGGCGGTGACGGGCGGCATCGACGCCATCGGTGAGGTGAGCGTGCGGCTGCACCACGACGGCACCCGCGCCGCCGGGCACGGCGCCGATACTGACATCATCGTCGCCGCCGCCAAGGCGTACGTCCACGCGCTCAACCGGATGGCCGATGGAGTGGCCAGCGGCGACAAGCCCACGCCGGAGACGTCCGGCGCTGCGACCGCACCGCAGCGATGACCGCCCGGACGCTCTTCGAGAAGGTGTGGGAGGCACACAGCGTCCCTGTCGACGACGACGGCCCGGCGATGCTGTACATCGACATGCACCTTGTGCACGAGGTGACCTCGCCACAGGCGTTCGAGGCGCTGCGCATCGCCGGACGCACGGTGCGGCGGCCGCTGCTGACGGTGGCGACGATGGACCACAACGTGCCCACCATCGATCAGCTGGCGCCGATCGAGGACCCGGTGAGCGCCGCCCAGGTGGAGGCGCTGCGCAAGAACTGCGCCGACTTTGGGATCGCCTGCTACGGCGTCGGCCACCGCTGGCAGGGGATCGTGCACGTCATCGGTCCCGAGCTCGGCCTGACGCTGCCGGGCACGACAATCGTGTGCGGGGACAGCCACACCGCCACGCACGGCGCCTTTGGAGCGCTGGCGTTCGGTATCGGCACCACCGACGTCGAGCACGTGCTGGCGACGCAGACACTGCGCGTGGCGCGCCCGGCGACGATGGAGGTGCGCATCGATGGTGAGCTGCCCGTCGGAGTCACCGCCAAGGACGTGGCGCTCGGCGTGGTGCGCACCATCGGCACCGCCGGCGCCGCCGGCCACGCCGTCGAGTACACGGGCTCCACGGTGGCCGCGATGTCGATGGAGCAGCGCATGACGCTCTGCAACCTCACCATCGAGGCCGGTGGCCGCGCCGGCATGATCGCGTCCGACGACAGCACCATCGCGTACCTGCAGGGACGGCCGTTTACGCCGCGCGGAGCGGCGTGGGACGCTGCCGTGGCCGCGTGGAAGCAGCTGGCGACCGATCCCGGGGCGACGTACGACCGCAGCGTGCACATCGACGCCGCTGAGCTGGCGCCGTACGTCACGTGGGGCACCACCCCGGCGCAGTCGGTGGCGGTGACCGAGAGCATCCCCGACCCACAGAGCTTCGGAGATCCCTCCCTGCGCGAGTCGGCTGCACGCGCGCTCGAGTACATGGGCCTGACCGCCGGCACGCCGATGCAGGACGTGGCCATCGACACGGTGTTCATCGGCTCGTGCACCAACTCGCGCATCGAGGACCTGCGCGGCGCGGCCGCGGTGATGGAGGGCCGGCAGGTCGCCGCCGGGGTGCGCGTGCTCGTGGTGCCCGGCTCGCAGCAGGTCAAGCTGGCGGCGGAGCGCGAGGGGCTGGACCGCATCTTCATGGACGCGGGCGCGGAGTGGCGCGACGCGGGCTGCTCGATGTGCCTGGGGATGAACCCCGACATCCTCCAGCCCGGCGACCGTTGCGCCAGCACCAGCAACCGCAACTTCGAGGGGCGCCAGGGTCGCGGCGGACGCACTCACCTGGTCTCCCCGCCGATGGCCGCGGCGGCGGCGGTCGAGGGACGGATCACCGACGTGCGACGCCTGCCGGCGCGCGTCGCGCAGGCCGTGTCGTGAGGCCGTTCCGCTGTGAGCACGGCACCCTGGTGCCGCTCGATCGATCCGACGTCGACACCGACCAGATCATCCCCAAGCAATTCCTCAAGCGGATCGAGCGCAGCGGCTTCGGTCCGTTCCTGTTCCACGCCTGGCGCTACGACGATACCGGTGCCGAGCGGCCCGACTTCGTGCTCAACCAGGACCCGTATCGCAACGGCACCGTGCTGGTGGCCGGCAACAATTTCGGCTGCGGCTCCTCGCGTGAGCACGCGGTGTGGGCGCTCGAGGACCACGGCATCCGTGCGGTGATCTCGTCGTCCTTCGCCGACATCTTCCGCGGCAACGCGCTGAGCTGCGGGCTGCTGCCGGTGATCCTTCCCGAGCATGACGTGCGCGCGCTCCTCGACCTCGCCGCCGAGGATCCGGGTGTCGAGTGCATCGTCGACCTCGAGGACGGCACTGTTACCGCCGGCGACCTCCATTTTGAGTTCGAGATCGAGCCCAGGGAGCGGCGCAAGCTGCTCGAGGGGCTCGACGAGGTCACCGTGACGCTGCACAACCAGGACGCCATCTCCACGTACGAGGCGGCGCGCCCGGCGTGGATGCCCGACCTCAGCCGCGTCGAGGAGCCGGTGTGAGCGTGCGCGTGGTGACCCTGCCGGGAGACGGCATCGGGCCCGAGGTCACCGTCCAGGCTGTGGCGGTGCTGCGCGTCGCCGCGGCAAGCGCGGACATCGACGTCCTCGTCGAGGAGCACCTCATCGGTGGTCACGCCATCGACGAGGCGGGGACGCCGCTGCCGGCGGAGAGCCTGGCGGCGGCAAAGGCCGCGGACGCGGTGCTGCTCGGCGCCGTCGGCGGCCCGAAATGGGACCACCTCAGCGGCGACCAGCGCACCGGCGCCGGCCTGCTCGGGCTGCGCGCCGCGCTCGAGGTGTTCGCCAATCTGCGCCCGGTGCGCGTGCATCCGCGCCTGGTCGAGCACACCGTGCTGCGACCGGACGTGGTGCGTGGCGTCGACCTTGTGGTGGTGCGTGAGCTCACCGGCGGCGCCTACTACGGGCAGCCGCGTCACCGCGACGAGACGACGGCAGTCGACACCATCGCATATAGTCGCGCCGAGATCGAGCGCGTGGCTCGCGTCGCGTTCACGCTGGCCACGGAGCGTCGCGGCCGTCTCACCTCGGTGGACAAGGCCAACGTGCTCATGACCAGTGAGCTGTGGCGGCAGACGGTCAGCACGATGGCCGCTGAGTACCCGACGGTGTCGCTCGACCACGCGCTCGTCGACTCCTTCGCGATGCACCTGGTGACCCATCCGCGCGACCTCGACGTCGTCGTGACCGAGAACATGTTCGGCGACATCCTCAGCGACGAGTCCGCCGTGCTCGCGGGGTCGCTCGGCATGCTGCCCTCAGCGAGCCTCGGCGCGTCCGGGCCCGGGCTGTACGAGCCCATCCACGGCACCGCGCCAGAGATCGCCGGTCAGGACCGGGCCAACCCGTACGGCGCCATCCTCAGCGTGGCGTTGCTCTTCCGCCACTCGCTGCAGCGGCCCCAGGTTGCAGCGGCGATCGAGGCGGCCGTCGAATCGTGCATCGACAATGGCGTGCTCACCGCCGACATCGGGGGCAGCGCGAGCACCTCAGCGGCCGGCGCTGCCGTGGTCGCCGCACTGCCCGCACGTCGCGCGGCCGCCGGGGTGACGTCATGACCCTGGAGATCTACGACACCACGCTGCGCGACGGCGCCCAGGGGGTGGGCATCAACTTTTCGGTGTCCGACAAGGTGCGCATCGCCGAGCACCTCGACCGCATCGGCGTCAGTGTCATCGAGGGTGGTTGGCCGGGCGCCAACCAGACCGACACGGAGTTCTTCGCGCAGCTGCGCGGCATGACGTTCGCCCACGCCCGGCTGGCGGCGTTCGGCGCCACCCGTCGGCCCGGGGTGCTGCCCCAGGACGACCTCCAGGTGCGCGCCCTGCTCGATTCCGGCGCACCGGTGATCACGCTGGTCGGCAAGAGCTGGGACGCGCAGATCCGCGACGTGCTGCGCACCTCGCCCGAGGAGAACCTCAGCATGATCGCGGAGACGGTGGCGTGGTTGGTCGAGGCGGGGCGCGAGGTGTGCTTCGACGCCGAGCACTTCTTCGACGGTTACCGCTCCGACCCCGACTACGCGCTGCGCTGCCTGGAGACCGCGCTGAGCGTGGGCGCACACCGGATCGCGCTGTGCGACACCAACGGCGGCACCCTCCCCGACACCATCGAGGCAGTGACCCGGCGCGTGACCGCCGACTTCGGCGCGGTCGCCGGCATCCACTGCCACGACGACACCGGCTGCGCCGTGGCCAACACGCTCGCGGCGGTGCGCGCCGGCGCGATACAGGTGCAGGGCTGCATCAACGGCTACGGTGAACGCACCGGCAACGCCAACCTCTGCACCCTGATCCCGGCGCTGCAGCTGAAGATGGGCCACCGTCTCGTCGACGATGCGCAACTGCGCCACCTTTCCTCGGTGGCCCGCGATGTCGCCGAGATCGCCAACCTCCATCCGCCGATCAACTCGCCGTACGTGGGTGCGGCGGCGTTCACGCACAAAGGCGGCCAGCACGTCGACGCGATGCGCAAGGCGTCGTACGCCTACCAGCACATCGACCCGGCGACGGTGGGCAACCACACGCGCACCGTGGTCAGCTCGCAGTCCGGCGGCGCCAACATCCTCGACCGTGCCCGGGAGTTGGGTATCGACCTCAGCGACGATCGCGCTCTGGTGCGCCAGGTGACCGCGCGGGTCAAGGAGCTCGAGCACCGCGGCTTCGCGTTCGAGGACGCCGATGGATCCTTCGAGCTGCTGGTGGAGCGCGCCCGTGGGCAGGAGCGTCCCTTCGAGGTGATCGACTACATCGCGCTGGTGGAGCAGCGCGAGGGCCAGGACCTGGTCTGCGAGGCCACCATCAAGGTGCGCATCGGGGACGACGTGGTGCACACAGCGGCCGAGGGCAACGGCCCGATCAACGCCATCGACGCCGCCATGCGCAAGGCGCTCTCACCAACGTTTCCTCAGACGGCGACCACCCAGCTGCACGACTACAAGGTGCGAGTGCTCGATGGCCACGGTGGCACCGCCGCGGCGGTGCGGGTGCTCATCGAGTCCGGCGACCACGAGCGCCGCTGGTCCACGGTGGGCTGCAGCACCAACATCATCGAGGCGTCGTGCGTGGCGCTCGCCGACGCCTTCGAGTACTGCATCGTGCAGGCGCGCCGTGCGGTTGCGGAGGACGCTGCCAGCGCCTGACGGCCGGGGCCGGCTACAACGACGCGGTGAGGTCGAGCAGGCGCCGCAGCCCCTCCACGATCGACTCCGCCGACGACGCCAGCGACACCCGCAGGAAGCCCTCGCCGCGCGCGCCGAACGCCGAGCCAGGCACGACCACCACGTTGCGCTCCTCGAGCAGGCGCATGGCCAGCTCCCGCGACGGCAGCCCCGTGCTGCGCGCGTCGACCCAGAGGTAGAACGCTCCCTGGGGCGCGAAAGGGCGCAACTCCGACCCCTTGAGCACCGACAGCGCCACACCTCGCCGTTCCCGGTACGCCTGGCGCATCTCGGTGACCACGTATTGCGGACCGGTGACCGCAGCGAGCGCGGCGTACTGCGTCGGCGCGTTGACGCACGAGATGATCGGCTCCTGGCACTTGGCCAGCGTCGGCGCGACCTCGGGCGGCGCCACCGCGTAGCCGATCCGCCAGCCGGTCATCGCGTACGTCTTCGAGAAGCTGTAGGCCGACACCACCCGCTCCGGCGCGATCGAGGCGGGGCTGACGAAGCCGCCGTCGAAGTCGATCTCGTCGTAGCACTCGTCCGACACCATCCACAGCCCATGCCGCTCGGTGAACGCGAGCAGCTCGGTCATGCGCGCACGACCGATGACCGCACCGACCGGGTTCGATGGCGAGTTGATCACGATGACAGAGGTGCGCGCGCTGACCAGTGCCTCGAGCGTCTCCAGCTCCGGCTGGTAGCCCGCATCCGCGGTGAGCGGGTAGGTCATCGCGCGCAGGTTCAGCATCTGCGAAATGAGCAGGAAGTTCGGCCACGCCGGGTCGGGCAGGAGGATCTCATCACCCGGTTGCGTCAGCGTCAGGAGTGACGCGTAGAGAGCCTCGACGCCGCCCTGGGTGACGATCGTCTGCTGCGGCGTCACCGTGTAGCCGTTGCGCTCACGGACCTTCACCGCGAGCGCCTCGCGCAGCTGCGGGATGCCAGCACTGGGTTGGTAGCCGGTGTTGCCCTCGAGCGCGGCGAGGTGGGCGGCCTCGACGACGTGCGCGGGCGTCGGGAAATCCGGCTCACCCACCTCGAGGCGGATCGCCCCGGGCCGACCCCACGCGGCGTCCATGATCTCGCGGATGCCGGACCGCGCCATGCCAGCGACCGCGGGGTTCAGGCCGGCGCGTCGCGCCTCATCATTCATGCGCTGACAGTGAACCATGACGCGCATGCCCCCGATCATCGAGCTGCAGCGCCGCGGCGTGTGGTCCTGCCGGCGGGACGAACGGTGATCGGCTGCTCCTCCGCTGCTCCGACGCCGGCCTTTCGACTGCCGTCGACACCATCGTCGCGGTGGTCGGCACCTGGTCGATCAGGACGCCCGTCGGTACTCGATGGTGATCATCCCGCTGGGAAAGGGCACGGCCTGGCGGAGCTCGAGCCGACCAGCACCACCGTTGGACTGGAACAGTGGCACGCCCTGGCCGAGGAGGATCGGTGCCATCGTGATCGTCAGGTCGTCGATGAGATTCTCACCGAGAAACTGGCCGATGAGGACGCCGCCGTCCACATACACGCGACGCAAACCCACCTCGGTCCACTCGGCCAGGGCCTCGGCCGGGGTGCGCGACCAGAACGTCACCCCGGTGCGTGGTTGCGGTGGCCGATGCGTAAAGACGAAGACCTTCTTGTCAGCGAATGGCCACGGCTGCACGTCGGCGACGTGGTCGTAGGTTCCCCGGCCCATGGCCAGCCCATCGACCGACGCGATGAACGCTTCCCAGCCATAGTCCTCGCCAGGCACGGCGGCTGCGTCGAGCCAGCCTAGGCTGCCCTCCTTCGTGGCGATGTAGCCGTCGACGCTGCAGGCGATGAAGACCGACAGCTGCGGTCGCGACGGCTGGGACGCGGTCAGACCCGCGCCGTCAGCGTTGCGAGGCCGTCGCCGGAGAGATCGGCCAGCCCGGCTCGCCGCCCGGTGATCGCCAGGATGATCGACGCCAGAGGGCCGGTGATCTCGGGCCCGGTACCGGCGGACCAGTCGACATCGGTGGCGCGCAGTGTCAGACCCTCGGCGCGCCGCTTTGCTCCGATGAGGAGGTTGGACTTGCGATAGAAGTTGGCCGTGGTGGTGAGCGCCTCGTCGGAGTAGGTGTGCCGGATGCCGAGCGGGCGGCGGATGTCCTCGCAGTGCACGACTAGCTCGCCAACCATCGCGTCGACGGGTCCTGGGGGATGGGTAGTCGCGTTCAGCTCCTGCTTGAACCGTGCGAGGGCGTCCGAGCCGGAGCCGCCTCGTTCCGCGGCGACGCCCTTCGCCTGGACTGTGTTGAAGCGGAATCCGGACCCGATGAACTGCCCGAAGAAGCGCGGCGGCGTCATCTTGGCGGTGGCCGTCATGTGCGCCAGAACGTCCTGCACCGACCAGTCGGAGCAGAGCGACTGAGTAGCCCACTGCTGTGGCGAGCTGGGCTCGAGGTCCGCCACGAGAGCTCGTCGCTCAGCGTGGATGATCGGCCATCGATTTGCCGGCATAGCTCACACCCCCAGTTCGTCGCCGAGTCTATCAGCCGCCGCGGCGGGGTTCATGCCTGCGCTTCGGCTTCAATCTCCACCTTCCAGCGCGGGTCGAGCAGGGCCTTGACCACGACCATGGTCGCCGCGGGCCGGGTGTCGCCGAACACCTCACCGTGGGCGCGACCGACGGCGTCGGCATCATCCGCGTCGGTGAGGAACATGCGCGTGCGCACCACGTCGGTCAGCGACGTGCCCGCCTCGGTCAGCGCCTGCTCGATGATTTCCAGGCAGCGCCGCGCCTGCACGTAGGCGTCGGGATCACAACTGCCGTCCGGCCACACCGGTGCGGTGCCGGACACGACGACGCGGCTGTCCACGACGATGGCGCGGCTGAAGCCGATGCGCCCCTCATACGGCGACCCCGAGGAGATGCGCTTGCGCTCGCCCACTACGGAACGAATCCCTCGGGCGGTCGCGCCGTCTCGCGCATCTTGGCGCGGTGTTCGGCCAGCGAGGCGGCGACACTCTCGTCGAAGAGCCCGATGATCTCGGCGGCGAGGTGGCCGGCGTTGCGCGCGCCCATGTCACCGACGGCGACTGTGGCCACGGGGATTCCCGGCGGCATCTGCACGATGCTGAGCAGCGAGTCGAAGCCACTGAGCGGGGTGGCGGCGAGGGGCACGCCGATCACCGGCAGCGTGGTCAGCGACGCCAGCACGCCCGGGAGATGCGCCGCCGCGCCGGCGCCCGCCACAAGCACGCGCAGGCCGCGCTGCGAAGCCTGCTGCGCATAGCTGCGCACCACCTCCCCGGCACGGTGCGCGGACATCACGCCAATCTCCCAGCCGATGCCGTACTCGTCGAGCACCTTGCCGCACTTCGACATGACGTCCAAGTCGGACTCACTGCCGACCACGATCCCCACCATCAACGTCCCGCTCATATGTCTCCTGCCTGCTCGAGTCCGATATCGCCGCGGTACTTCATGCCCTCGAAGTGGATTCCCGGCAGCGCTCCGTACACCTGCTGCCTGGCCTCGTCGGGTGAGTCGCCGCGGGCGACAAGTGTGAGCACCCTACCCCCATCGGTGCGCAGAGTGTCGTCGGCATCACGCCTCGTGCCGGCGTGAAACGCGATCACCGATGGATCGAGCTGATCCAGGCCGGTGATGGCGTCGCCCTTGCGCGGTGCTCCGGGGTACCCGGCCGCCGCCAGGACCACGCCGACCGCGCTGCTCGGGCTCGCCGCGACGCCGTAGCCCGGTGACAGCGTGCCCGCCGCGCAGTCGGCCATCAGGGTGAGCAGGTCGTCGGTCAGCACAGGCACGATCACCTGAGTCTCGGGATCGCCGAAGCGCGCGTTGAACTCAAGCACTCGTAGGCCGTCGGCGGTGATCATCAGCCCCGCGTAGAGGCAGCCGGAGAACGGCGAGCCCAGCTCGCGGAGCGTGTCGACGCAGGGGCGGAGCACCTGCGCCTCCACGAGCTCGAGGAACTGCGGGTCGATGCCCGCGGGAGGGGTGAGCGCACCCATGCCGCCGGTGTTCGGCCCGGCGTCGCCATCGTCGATGCGCTTGTAGTCGCGCGCCGCCGGCAGCACCCGGATGTTGCGAGAGTCGGTGAGCGCGAGCACGCTCACCTCCAGGCCCTCGAGCCGCTCCTCCACCAGCACCTCGTTGCCTGCCGCGCCAAAGCGCTGCTCGTCGAAGCAGGCGGCGATGGCCGCCTCCGCCTCATCGACGTCATCACAGACGAACACGCCCTTGCCGAGCGCGAGCCCGTCCGCCTTGACGACGCAGCGACCGCCGAGCTCGGCGACCAGGTTGAGCAGGCGCCGGCGATCCGTTACCTTGCCGCTCAGCCAGCGCGCGGTGGCGATGTTGGCCTCGTCCATCACGGTCTTGGCGAACACCTTCGAGCTCTCGATGCGCGCGGCCGACGCCGCGGGGCCGAAGACGGGGATGCCCGCCGCCGTGCATGCGTCGGCGACTCCGGCGGCAAGTGCAGCGTCGGGCCCGACGACCACAAGGTTTGCCTCGAACTCACGCGCGGCCGCGACGATGCCTGCGCCGTCGTCAGCAGCGACCGGCACGTTGGCGGCCATCGGCATGATCGCCGTGCCGCCGTTGCCGGGCGCGCAGATCAGCTCGACGTTCGAGCTCTGTCGGGTGCACGCCCAGGCCAGCGCGTGCTCGCGTGCCCCGGAGCCGGCGATCAGGACGCGCATCGCTGCGCGGCCTACTCCCACTCGATGGTGGACGGCGGCTTGCTCGAGATGTCGTACACGACGCGGTTGACGCCGGCGACCTCGTTGACGATGCGCCGGCTGATGGTGGCGAGCACGTCGTAGGGGATCTTGGCCCAGTCCGCGGTCATGCCATCGTCGGACTCGACGATGCGAATGGCCACGACGTTGGCGTAGGTGCGGTTGTCGCCCATCACGCCCACCGAGGAGATCGGGGTGAGGATGGCGAAGCTCTGCCACACCTTGCGGTACAGGCCGCTGCGCTTGATCTCGTCGATGACCACCCAGTCGGCTGCGCGCAGCGTGTCGAGCCGCTCGGCAGTGACCGCGCCGATGATGCGGATCGCCAGGCCTGGGCCAGGGAACGGCTGCCGCCACACCATGTCCTCGGGCAGGCCGAGGGCCAGGCCCACCTGGCGCACCTCGTCCTTGAACAGGTAGCGCAGCGGTTCCACCAGTTGGAAGCGCAGGTCCTCGGGGAGGCCGCCGACGTTGTGGTGGGTCTTGATCTTCTGCGCGTTGTGGGTGTCGTGCGACGTCGACTCGATGACATCGGGGTAGAGCGTTCCCTGGGCGAGGAAGTCGATGTCACCGAGCCGGCGCGCCTCGGTGTCGAAGACCTCGATGAAGGTGCGGCCGATGCGGCGGCGCTTCTCCTCGGGGTCGGTGACGTCGGCGAGTGCGCTGAGGAAGCGATCGGTGGCGTCGACGTGTACAAGGTTGATGTGGCGCTGGTGGCTCATCACCTCGACGACGCGTTCACCCTCGGCGCGGCGCAGCAGCCCGTTGTCGACGAAGACGCAGGTGAGCTGGTCACCGATCGCCTGGTGCACGAGCGTCGCTGCCACCGCGGAGTCGACACCGCCGCTGAGCGCGCACAGGACCTTGCCGCTGCCGACCCGCGTGCGGATGTCGCTGACGGCCATCTCGATGAACGAGGACGGCTCCCACGTGCCCGCGCAGCCGCAGACGTCGATGAGGAAGTTGCGCAGGATCTCCCGGCCCAGCGGGGTGTGCACCACCTCGGGATGGAACTGGATGCCGTAGCGGCCCTTGGGGCCGCTGATGGCCGCGTACGGCGAGTTCATCGAATGCGCGGCGGCGTGGAAGCCGGGCGGGATGGCCGTGATGACGTCGCCGTGCGACATCCAGACGTCGATCTCGCTGGGCAGGTGTTCGAAGATGCCGGTGCGCTCGTCGATGCTGATCGAGGCGTGGCCGTACTCGCGGCGCACCGCCGCCTTGACCGCGCCACCGAGCTGGTGGGCGAGCAGCTGCATGCCGTAGCAGACGCCGAGGATGGGAAGGTCGAGCTCGTACAGCGCGGGGTCAGCCTGGGGCGCGCCCTCGTCGTACACCGACGCCGGGCCGCCGCTGAAGATGAGCCCGCGCGGCGAGCGGCGGCGCACCTCGTCGGCGCTGATGGTACCGGGAACGAGCTCGCAGTACACCCTGGCTTCGCGCACGCGGCGCGCGATCAGCTGGGAATACTGGGAACCGAAGTCGAGCACCAGCACGGTGTCCTGGGCGACGGCCGGGTCGACCGGCGCGACGGGATCCTGTTTGGGGATGACGGCCATGCCGCCGGTCACACCCCCATCCCGACGCGCTGGTCGCGCTGCTGCACCTTGCCCTCTGTCTTGATCGACGGGGCGATGACCATCTCGGTGCGCTGGAAGTCCTGGATGTTGCGCGCGCCGCACATGCCCATCGAGGTCTTCAGGGCGCCGACGAGGTTCATGCTGCCGTCGTCGACGTGCGCCGGGCCGAAGAGGATCTCGGCGAGTTTGCCCTTGATGCCGGTGCGGATGCGCGTGCCGCGGGGCAGGTTGGCGTCGGGCGTGGCCATACCCCAGTGGTTGCCGTGGCCCGCGGCCTCCTCGGCCGAGGCGAACACCGAACCGATCATCACCGCGTCGGCGCCGCTCGCGAATGCCTTGGCGACGTCGCCACCGAGGCGCATGCCCCCGTCGGTGATGATCGCCACGCGCTCGCCGCTGCGGCGCAGGTGGTCGTCGCGCGCGGCTGCGCAGTCTGCGGTGGCGGTCACCTGGGGCACGCCGACCCCGAGGACAGCGCGACTGGTGCACGCAGCGCCGGGACCGACGCCGACGAGCAGGCCCTTGACGCCGGTGTCCATCAGCTCGAGCGCGGTGGCGTAGTCGACACAGTTGCCAACGATCACCGGCATGCCGATCGAGGCGGTGAGGTCCTTGAAGTTGAGGTGCTTGTAGCTCTTGCTCACGTGGCGTGCAGTGAGCACGGTGCCCTGCACGACGAGCACGTCGGCGCCGGCCTCCTGCACGATCGGGGCACGGCGTTCGGCGCCGGCCGGTGTGGTGGAGATGGCGCAGGGCACGCCCGCTGACTTGATCTCCTCGATGCGCTGCCCGATGAGGCCGTCCTGCACAGGCGCCGTGTAGATCTTCTGGATGAGGACGTTGATGTCCTGCGGCGATGCCTCGGCGATCTCGTGGAGGACCTCGCTGGGATCCTCATAGCGGGTCTGCACGCCGTCGAGGTTGAGCACCGCGAGGCCGCCGAGGCGGCCCATCCCCTGGGCGAAGCCGACGTCGACGACGCCGTCCATGGCCGCCGCCAAGAAGGGAATGTCGAAGCTCGAGCCGTTGAGGGCAAAGCTCACATCGATCTCGTCCGGGTTGATGGTCACCCGTCCGGGCACCAGGGCCACCTCGTCAAAGCCGTAGGCGCGCCGCGCCATCTTTCCCCTACCGAGCTCGATCTCCATACGGCCTCCCAAACAGGTTGTTAAGACAGAAAAACCCAGCGCGGCACGGGGCTGGCTGGGTCATGGAACGCGGAGCGGGCGGCGACGATCCCACCATCAAGGGAGTGTAGCAAAGCGCCGTGACGGTCCGGCTCGGCCAGCGCAGCATCTTGTGCCCCTTGCGGCGGACAGACGCTACATGTGGTGGTCGCGCTCGGCCGAATGCTGAGGGAAGCCGCGACGGAGCCATTCGCGCGTTTGGGCCGTTGGCTTGCCAGGATTGTTGTTGCCGACGCTGACGTCCTCGTGGCCAACAAGGGGCAGACCAACCCGGTCGTCGACCTCACCGTCGTCGATGTCGGCGGCGCACCCCTGGTCGATGACATGCACTACCTGATCGACGCCAAGCCGGGCCGGTCGGTGTACTCATACAGCTGCACGGGATCCTTCGGCACCTGACCCATGACAATGCTCGCTCATGAGCCCTCTGCTCGTGGCGGTCCTCGTGGTCGTGCTGGTTTCTGCGGCGTTCGCGGCTGGATACCTCACCGGGGCGCGACGACCGCGGCGGGCGCCCCCGACGGAGGCCGTCGAGCAGTCCCGCGAGATCGCTGATCCCACCGCCAGCCTGGCCACGATCGTACGGCGCACCGGCGTCGAGCTGACCCAGATCGCGGTGCAGACGGGCGTGGACATCGGTACCCGGGTGGTTCGCGACTCGCTGGGTTCGCTGTCAGCGTGGGCGGTGCGTGAGCGACCAGACCTTCACAGGGTCACCGGCAAGGACGGAACGGTGACGCTGATGTTCAGCGACATCGAGGGATCGACGGCGCTCAACGAGAAGCTCGGTGACGACGCCTGGCTCGAGGTGCTCACCGTGCACGACAAGCTGGTGCGGCGCTGCATCCGGCATAAGCGTGGCCAGGTCATCAAGACGCTCGGCGACTCCTTCATGGCCGCCTTCGCCGATCCCGACGCGGCGCTGTCCTCGGCAGTCGCCGTGCAGCGTGAGCTCGGTGCGGCCGATGCTGTGCCCGGCGCGACTGTGCGCGTGCGCATCGGTTTGCACACTGGGCCGGCGATCGCGCGCGGCCGCGACCTCTTCGGCATCAACGTCGCCACCGCGGCACGTGTGGCCGCGGAGGCCCGCGGCGCGGAGATCCTGGTGACCGAGGACGTGGCCACGAGGTTGGACGGCACCCACACTCTCGGCAAGCCACGCAAGGTGCCGCTGAAGGGGATCTCGGGCGCCCCGCGAGTGCTCGCGGTGCGCTGGCAGAACGGAGGCTAGCGCGCTAGCCGCGGAAGACGCGCTGACGGCGCATCAGGTTCTCGACGACCCCGTCCTGGACGGTGGCGCGGATCGAGTCGGCCATCTCCATGACCGAGCCGGGGTCAGCGGCGGTGCCAGCGCTCACAGCGACCGGCGGATGAAAGGTGATCAACCACTTGCTCGGCAGGGGGAGCAGTCCGAGCGGCCCAAGCAGAGGCCACGTCGGCGTGATCGGGAAGTACGGCAGGTTGAGGATTCGCGCGAGCGACTTCGCGTTGGCCAGCACCGGGTGGATCTCCTCGGAGCCGACGATGCTACCAGCTGCAGCGATTCGGTCGCGGCGGATTCGTGCACGCCGCGATCACCGCCGGCGTCCCGATCGTCCCGGTGTCGATCGTCGGCTCC
>QHBU01000132.1 GCA_003244045.1 Candidatus Aeolococcus gillhamiae | reverse complement strand
GGATCCGCTCCCCCGCCTTGTCGTGGATCACCAGGTCCGAGATCGAGTCGCACTCGGGCGTGGCGTACTCGGGATGGCTGCCCACGTCGAGGTAAAGCCGCGCCCCGTTCTCGAGGAAGACATTGGAGGATCGCCCCCAACTCACCACCCGGCGGAACAGGTAGCGCGCCACCTCATCAGGACTGAGACGCCGCTGACCGCGCAGGGTGCAGGTGACGCCGTACTCGTTCTCCAGTCCGAAGATGCGGCGGTCCATGCGCGTCCTTGCCGGTCGGTGCTTCGCCATGATGCACCAGTGCCGGCACGCTACCGTGGGATGGCAACCTTCGGGGGTGCGACACGCGATGTTCGACAAGGCAGCACCGAGACAGACACCGCATCGGATGGTGCACCTAAGGACGATGCCCAACGCCTTCGGAGCGCGGGTCGTCGCGGCCCGCTTGGGCGCCGACGGGATCCCGACACAGCTGCGGGGGAACCTCGACGGGCCCTACCCGTTCGGCGGGGTGTCGGTGTGGGTGACCGAGCACGACGCAGAAGAGGCCAGCGAGCTACTGCTGGCCGACGAGGTCGAAGCGGCGTTCGTCCCCCACCCCGACGACGAGGAGCCATGCCAGTCGCGCAGGGTGGTCGCCTTCGGGATGACCCGCCGCCAGCTGCTCGCCGCCGGCGGCCTGGTGGTGGCCCTCTGGGCGGGCTTGTTCGCCCGCTTGATGGCCTGATTCTCCCCCCCTCGATCGGCTGAAGCCGGCTGCTAGGCCGACGGCGCCTCGTCGACTCGCTTGGCCCGCGAGCTCTTGGAGGCGCGGGGCGCTTTGGTGGCGGCGCGGTCTTCGGAGCCGTCGGCGGCGCCAGCCGCAAGCGCGATCACCTCGCCGTCGACGAGGCGCAGGAAGGCCCGGCGTCCATGGCTGCGTGAGAGGAGCGCCACCTCGAGGTCGGCCGCGCCGAGGCTGCGCTCGGGCCCCCCCAGCGCCGTCATGGCGGCCACGAGGGCCTCGGAGAGGCTCCAGCCGTCGCGGTACGCCTCGGCCATGCGACCGGCGATGGCCTCGGCTTCACCACCGAGGACGCTGAAGCGTTCCTCGTCGACCACCACGCCGTCGTAGAGGATGTGGTACATCTGCTCGTCGCCGGGGACCGCGCCCACCTCGGCCACCAGTATCTCCACCTCCAGCGGCTTCATCTCATGGGTGAACACGGTGCCCATGTACTGGGCGTAGAGATTGGCGAGGCTTCGGGCGTCTACGTCTTCTCGGCTGAACTGATAGCCCTTCACGTCCGCGTGCTGGACCCCGCTGCGTCGCAGCTGGTCGAACTCGTTGTAGCGGCCCACGCCGGCGAAGGCGATCCTGTCGTAGATCTCGCTCACCTTGTGCAGGGAGCTGGACGGATTCTCGGCGCATAGCAGGATGCCGTCGTCGTAGGCCGAGGCCACGAGCGGGCGCCCACGGGCGACGTTTTTGCGGGCGAAGTCCGCCTTGTCCTTCATGAGCTGCTCGGGGGCGACGTAGAACGGCATGCTCATGGCTGCTCGGCCGTTCCGTCGGGAACGGGCGCGCTCGGTTCGCGGGACAGGTCGGCGATCACGACGCGAAATCGCTCGGCCACCTCGGCCTCTGGGACCCTGTCGAAGCCCCCGGCGGTGATGGTCGCGACGGTCGGGTAGATCC
>QHBU01000131.1 GCA_003244045.1 Candidatus Aeolococcus gillhamiae | reverse complement strand
AACGAGGCGTTCGCCTCGGTGGTCTTGGCCTGGTTGGCCGAAACCCGCGCCGACCCCGCCCGCGTCAACGTTAACGGCGGTGCGATCGCCCTCGGGCACCCTCTCGGGGCCACCGGCGCGCGGCTCATGACCACCCTGATCGACGAGCTCCACCGAGTCGGCGGTCGCTACGGCCTGCAGACCATGTGCGAAGGCGGCGGGCAGGCCAACGTCACGATCCTCGAGCGCCTTTGACCTCCGAGGCCGACACCACGATCGTCGCCCCCGACGGAGCCATCCTCAATTCATACCTCGCCAGACCTCCGGTGGAGGATGGGCCGTGGCCCAGCGTGGTCGTGATCCATGACATCCTCGGCCTCAGCTCGATCGCACGGGACCACGCAGACAGGCTGGCAGCGGCTGGCTACCTCGCCGTGGCCGTGGATCTCTACAGCCGAGGAGGTCTGCGCCGCTGCATCAAGGACACGTTCCGTGCGCTCGCGAGGGGACAGGGGCGGCCGTTCGACGACATCGAGGCGGCGCGGCGCTGCTTGCAGGCTCGCGCCGATTGCACCGGTCGGGTTGGGGTCATCGGCTTTTGCATGGGTGGCGGCTTCGCGCTCATTGCAGCCAGCCGTGGCTTCGCCGCCGCCGCCCCCAACTACGGAGCCCTGCCGAAGGACTTGTCGCTGCTCGACGGGGCATGTCCCATCGTCGCCAGCTACGGCGCAAAGGATCGCGCGCTCCGGGAAGCCGCCTCCGACCTGGAGACTGCGCTCATCGAGCGTGGCATCCCCCACGATGTCAAGGAGTACCCCGACGCCGGCCACAGCTTCATGGACCGGCTGAAGCTCGGACCGCTGGCGCCGCTGGCACGGGTCGCGGGGGTCGGGTACCACCAACCGAGCGCCGCCGATGCGTGGAATCGGATCCTGGCGTTCCTTGCCGAGCACGTCGGTGAGGCGCCGACAACAGCCTGAGGCGGCGTTCGCCGCAGCTCGACAGACCGCTAGTTGATGGCCGCCGCCGACAGGCCGTCGGCGAGGCAGATCGACCGGTAGGCGCAGCGGCCGCCCAGGTGCTGGAAGCAACTGACGGCAATGATCCAGACCCCTGTGATGCGAGCGGGGTCGGGGCCTCCGATGGCCCTGGCGCGGTCGGCGTGCACGTTGCGCTCCTCGCGCAGCCAGCGCCCGAGGTCGGATGTGCCCGAGCGGACCACCAAATGAGTCTCTCGCTCGGACCAGTGGGGGAGGGGGCAACGAAAGGCGGTCCCGGGTTCGAGGCTCGCGCTCCAGCAGTAGGTGAGGTCGCGACCGTCGTCGAACTCGACCGCGATGCTCAGGTAGTCGTGGGTTGCGAAGGAGTCCTCCGCAACGGCAGACGGCAGTTGGTCGACCCTCCACTCCCACGACAGCGTCGTGTCGGGGCGCAGCGCCATGTCCGCGCCGTGACAGATGATCGCGAAGTCGTTGTCGCTGCTGCAGGTGATGACTCCGTCGGAATCGACGTAGACCTCCGAGGGCCCCAAGTACCACAGATGCTCCCACCCCGGCGGCGGGGATCCGCCGGCTGAGTCGAGGCGGTCGGCTTCAGCCATAAGGAGGTTCTCGACATCGCCTGCGGCAGCGAGGTCCCGCAAAGCGCCAGCCGGGTCGACCCCATGCGCCCAGCGGATCAGGCCGACGGTGGTCCCGCCGGTCATGAACGCGTACAGACCTGGATCGGTCGTGATCCTCCCGTCGCGGTCGACCCACTCAGCCGGGGCGGCGTTGCCGAGCTCTACGGTCCCGGAGTTGGCACAGCGGAACGTGTTGGTTGCCCGTGAGCCGCGCTCGATCGGGCCGTGGCCACCCACGCGGGTCCACACTTGCACCGACGGATCCAGCCACAGATCAGCGGCTTGGTCGAAGAACACCCGGCCCGCCAAGACCACGGTGACCAAGTCGCCGGCCTCGACGTGCAGGCCGGTGTCCAGCCACGGTGGCTCCGACGCCTCGAGCTCCACGAAGCGGTGCTCGGTGACCAGGTCGGTTGCAACGGCGGACAGAATCGCGCCCAACCTCGAACGGAAGTCCGGGCGGGACACAGGGGAACCCTTCACCCGAGGGGAATCTAGCGGCGAGGAGGGCCGAGACGTTCGAGACATTCAACCGCCTCTTTCATCATGGCGTCGATCAGCTCGGCCACGCTCGGCAGGTCATCCACGAGCCCGGTGACCTGGCCCGTCGGCAGCACCCCCGCCTCGAGCCTGCCCTCGACCAGTGCGGCGCGGGTGAGCATGGGGGCGTTGGCGGCCATGAGGACCTGAGACCAGGTGAGGCCCTCGCTTCGCTTCATGGCGAGCCCTTCGCGCACCAGCGCCCGTAGCGATGTTCCTGTCAAGCGACGCAGGCGTAGCGCGCTGGCCAGCGCGACCGGCGTTGCGGACGGTCCGTGGCGGCCTTCGAGGCGGTCGACGAGCGACGTTCTGATGACCCGTTGGGGCTGGCCGTCGATGGCCCGGGTGACGACGGTGTCAGTGAGAGCGGCCGCCAGGTAGCGGGCCTTGACCTCATCGGGGACGGTGCTCTCCCTGGTGAGCAGGAACCGGGTTCCCATCGCCACGCCGGCAGCCCCCCACGCCAGGGCTGCCACCAGCCCCCGGCCGTCGTGGAACCCGCCAGCACCGAGGACTGGGATGGAGACCGCTCGGGTCACCGCCGGCAGAAGGAGGCTGGTTGGTATCGAGCCGGTGTGGCCGCCGCCCTCGTGGCCCTGGGCTATCACGGCGTCGACCCCCCATCCTGCGACCTTCTCGGCGTGCCGTGGAGCGGCGATGGTCGGCATGGTGACCACGCCGCCCTCGCGCAATCCGGCGACCAGCGACGGGTTCGGGGCCTGAGCGAAGCTGGCGACCTTGACTCCCTCGGCGATCAGGAGGTCGACGATCTGCCCGACGTCGGGGTGGTTGCTGCGGAGGTTGACCCCGAATGGAGCCGCGGTGCGGCCCTTCACCTCAGCGACGGCTCCCGCGAGTTGCTCGTAGGTCATCGTCGCCGACGCCAGGATGCCCAGCCCTCCGGCTTCCGACGTGGCGGCGGCGAGACGGGCGCCTGCGACCCATCCCATGCCCGTCTGCACGATCGGGTACCGGACTCCGAACAGCTCGCAGGCAGGGGTGTGCAGTACCGCAGGCGTGCCCGCGGGTTCCGGGACACCGGCGGTCATTCGGGAAGCTCGCGGTAGCGAAGTCCGTCGGGATCGATCATGGTGCGGATCAGGGTGAGCTCGTCGACGGTCGGCCGGCGCGACGAGGTGACCGGGGAAGCCAGGGCGAGCTCGAAACCGGTCGCCGCACGCACGTCGTCGACACTCACGCCGGGGTGCACCTGCAGCAAGCGCATGCGATGGTCGGGCCCGCCGAAGTCCAGGGTTGCGAGGTTGGTGACCACCCTGCGGAGGTCGAAGAACTCGGAGGCGGCCGTCCCTGCACCGAGGGCCCGGTCCCACCCGACGCCGCTGACGAAGTCGACCTGGTCGACGAACACCCGCGTACTATGAGGGTTGATCCAGTAGCTGGTGGTGTTGTTGACGGTGTTGCCCGGAGCGCCCCTGAACCCGATCAGCTGCGTCTTGGGACGGCTGTAGTCGGTGCCGATGGCGGCGAAGTTCTGGTTTCCATAGGGATCGATCTGGGTTGCGCCCATGATCACGTGGCGCCGACCCGACCAGACGATGTCGAACATCGACCGGTAAGGGTTGGAGTACTCGACCACCTTGCCTCCGGGCCAGGCGAAGGCTTCGTCGCCCGCGACGAGGGCGGCCTCGCCGTCGGTGACCATCAGGTCCGGCTCGAAGCTGGCGCGGGCGAGGCGTCCGGCGATCATCGGGATGGTGCCGATCGGGTTGGCGAGGATCTCGCCGTCGCCCCGGAAGCACTCTGCCAGAGCCACGATGCAGATCTCCGCGAGTGAGGCCTCGGTCGCGGCGTCGGGGCTCATGGGGTCGCCAGCTGGGATTGGAACTCCTCCTCGGTCACGTCGACCCACGAGTCGCGAAACGTCTCCCATGCCTCGGGCGACTTGGCCGCGGCCGCGTAGTGGCGCTGCAGGTCCTCGTGTCGCTCGTAGTCGGGCACACACGACGTGAACAACGCTCCGCCAGGGCGCTCGACCACACCGTCGACCATCATCCGAGCCACCCTCAAGCGCAGCTCGGTGCCTGCCTCGCGGAGCAGGTCCTCCGTGGGGAGCACGCGTTCGACAGAGATGAATCGCCGGGTGGGAGCCGCCCGCAGGAAAAGGTCGTCGAAGTACAGATCGGGACCGAGGAAGCTGGCGTTGCCACGGTCGTCGGACCGGCTGAGGTGGCAGATGGCGGCGTCCAGACGAAGCGCAGGGACGGCCACCAGGTCGAGGCCGTCGACGAAGGGGCTCGTCACCATGCCAAGACGGGGGTTCAGCGTGAGTAGGTCACTCCCGAGACCGACCCGGGTGGGGAGGAAAGGCACCCGCCAAGCCGCGGCTTGCAGCCCGAGGAGGAACATGCCCTCGTCCCAGGGCTCGTCGTCGATCTGACCGGCTTGACGCGCCGCCCGGAAGTGGGGTTCGAGGGCGATCGAGTCGAGAGAGACGAAGGGGTACACGGCGCGGCGAACCTTCCCGGTTGCGCAAAGCAAGCCCAAGTCGGGGCCCGCGAAGCTCACCAGCGTGAGGTCGCGAAGGGCGCTGCGTGCGATGGCTCGTACGATCGACATGGGTTTGCGGCGGCTTCCCCAC
>QHBU01000130.1 GCA_003244045.1 Candidatus Aeolococcus gillhamiae | reverse complement strand
GATACCCGGTGGCCCCGTCGTCCACCACCTCGGAGAGGCCGCCCACCCGCGCCGCGAGCACAGGGGTTCCCGCGGCCTGGGCCTCCGCCGCCGTCATCCCGAACGGCTCCTCCCAGCGCGAGAGGCACAGCGCTGCCCCGGCCGCACCGAGCGCGCCCCAGAGCTCCGTGCGGCGGAGCGGTGCATGGAAGCGCACGCTGTCGTCCGCCCAGCGCTGCCGGATGGCCTGCTCGTACGCTGCGTCGTACGGTGTGCCGTACACGTCGACGGGCCAGCCGGCGAGCCGCGCGGCAGCGATGCCGTCATCGACGCCCTTCTCGGCGCTGAATCGCGCGGCGATCACCGCGGCGCGCGCGGCATGCGGCTGGAAGGAGATCTCGTTGACGGGTACCCCATCGCGCAACACGGCGTCGAGGCTGACGCACTCCGCCCAACTCGTCGCATGCGCGTGCGACACCGCCGCGCACCAGACGGCAGCGGTGGTGCTGCGACGGGCCTGAGCGATCGCGTCGGCGAAGAGTGGGGTGGGCGGGAGGTGCAGGGTGTGCAGCACCGGCAGATCCATCTCGGCCGCGACCGTCACCGCCGGCGTGTCGAAGCCGTGATTGTGCACCAGGTCGAAGCCGCCATCGCGAACGGCGCCGTACACGCGGCGATACGCCGCCGCCATGGCGGGTGAGGCAGGTTGCGCTGGCCCGGGGTGGAAGAGATCGCCCTCGAGCAGCGTCGGGTCGACGTCGACGCCCCCCATGGTCACGCCGTCGAGGCGGGATCCTCGGGCCGCGTAGACCACGACGTCATGTCCCCGGCGCGACAGCGCGCCGGCGACGTCGGCGAGGACGGCCTGGGCGCCGCCGAGGTGCAGCGCGCCGATCGGCGTGACCAAGGGGGCGATCAGCGCGATGCGCACGCTGGCTTCCCCCTCACGCGCGCCGCTTCCAGCACAGCGCACGCGGCGGGCTGATCCCCAGGGTCACGAAGTCGACGAAGCGCGACCCTCGCGCGCTGATCGCCGCGACGGCGTCCGGGTAAAAGATGCGGGCGAGCTCGACGGCCTCCGCGACGGACGGATACTCGACCAGCATCGGGCCGTCGAACACCACGTGCTCGAAGCCGCGTGCCACCAACCATGCGACATCGCTCGGCCAGACCACGACAACGAGGCCACCGGGCGCGCAGCGGCTCTCCATCGTCCGCAGGCAGTGATCCGGGTCATCCAGCGCGGTGACGGTGAACGCCGAGCAGCTGATCACCAGGTCGTACCCTGCCTGCGGCGCCGGCAGCGAGTCGAAGAACCCGCGGACCACGGTGACGCAGGTTGCGCCGGCGTCGGGCAGCCGCTCTTCGAGGATGCGGCGGAGCCCGGCGGCGGGTTCGGTGGCCACCACGCTCTCAGAGCGCCCGGCGAGGTCGAGGGTGAGGCGGCCCGCGCCGGCGCCGATCTCGAGCACGCGGCCGCACCGGTCCGGCAGCCACTCGAGGATCCCCTGATGCAGGCGCTCGCCCTCCACCAGGCGGGCGTAGAGGTCGGGCTCGATGCGGTAGAGCAGCTCCCAGGGGAGCTCGTCCGGGTAACGCGGGCAGCCGTGGTCGTCGAGGAAGCGGGCTCGCTCGTCGGCGTCGAAGACCAGCGCCGCATCCTTGGAATAGCGCTGCAGAAGGGCGGCGTCCGCGACCGCGACCAGGGAGCTCATGGCGGCCAACACTGTGGCAAAAGAAAAGGGCCGGTGCGATTACACCGGCCCTTTGTCGAGTTCTGAGACGTTACTGGCTGCGTCGACGGCGCGGGACGAGCACGCCCGCCAGCGCCGCGCCCAGTCCGCCGAGGAGAAGGAAGCCACCGACGCGGACGCTGGTCAGCGAATCGGTCACGCCCGTGCTCGGGGTGGTGATGGCCTGGACGCCGCCGCCGCCACCGCTGGTGGTGGTCACGGGCTCGTCGCCGCACTTGCTCGAGAGGCCGGCGTTGTTGGCGTCGCCGCTGTACTTGGCGATCCACTGGTAGGTGCCGGCGGTGGTCAGGTGCGCGGCACCGCTCATCGCCTTGGCGGCCGACAGGGTCGCGGTGGACGTCGACCCGGTCACCGCGTTCGTGCCGGCGTTACAGTCGGCAACGCTCGGGTACAGGGTGAAGGTGACGGTGCCGGTCGGGTTGCTGCCGCCCGAGACCGTGGCCGAGTCAGTGACATTGATCGGCACGACGCCGCCCGCGCCCGCAGTGGTGGCGATGCTCGGCGCCGCCTTGGAAATGGTCACAGGTTCCAAGTCGCAGGTGCTGGTCGTGTCGGTATACGGAGAGCCGGCAGCCGGCCTGTAGGTCGCCCACCAGTGGTACGTGCCGACGGCGGTGGTCGTGAACGAGCCGGTCTCGACGGCCTTGCTCTTGCCCGGGGCCACGCTGGTCAGCGCGACGGTTGCCGTGTACACGGCCGCTGCACCGTCCCCGTTGCAGGAGGCGTTGCTCGGCGGGAAGAGCTTGAAGAGCACGGTGCCCGCAGGGCTCCCGGCGGTCCCGCTCACGGTCGCAGAGTCATGGATCGTGGTTCCCACGGGACCGCCCGCGGACGCGTCGGTGCTGATGTCGGAGACGCACTGGCTCGGTGGCGACAGCGTGACGCTGTATCCCGCGCTCGGCGGCCCGGACTCCTGGGTGGCGTCGTCGGCACGGTCGATCCGAAGAGACACGGTGCCGGACACCGGGCTGCTACCGGACGCCTTCCAGATGTTGCCGTAGCTGCTGTCGAAGTGCTGGTCCTCGATGCTTGTGGTACCCGGGATCGTGGTGATGACGTCGACGTTCCGATCGGTGGTGACGTTGTGGGCCAGGTCGACGCTGACGGACCAACCCGTGCAGGTTTCCGACCCTGTCACCGACCCGCTGTGGGCCGACGCAGTGATCACCCCTACCGCGCCCCCGAGCAGGATCGCCCCGCCCGCCGCGATCGTCCCGGCAGCGCCAACGCGCAGCCTGCGGCCGATGCTCGTCTTGCGGCCTGAGCTGTGCCGCGCATCCCCTCTTGTCATGTCGGTTCCTCCGGTGCCTTGAGCGGGGCAAATGCCCCAATCGCTTCTCGTCAGACCGGACTGTAACAAACCTCTGACAAGATTGCTACCTTTGGCTCTTACGGAGCGCTAGACGCGTTCACCGACGACGGGCCGCGGTCGTCAGCGGGGGTCTGCCGCATGCGGCGACCGCCTGCGCGGCAGTCGGAAGCCGGGGGCACGACGCCCCCGACTTCCGCCAAGGTCCTGGGTCAGCTGCCCTGGGCGCGCACGCGGCTGGCCCGCGGGCCCTTGTCGCTCTTCTCGACCTCGAAGGTGACGGCCTCGCCGCCAGCCAGGCTGTCGAAGTTCAGCGATGGATCGAGGCCACTGCGATGGAAGAAGTACTCCTCTCCATCCTCGGCGGCGATGAATCCGAAGCCGCGGTCGCTCTGGACCTTCTTGATTGTCCCGTTGGTGGACATATCGTGTCTCCTGCCCTCTCGACTCTTCTCAACGACGCGCGGTCCGTTCAAGAAGGCGAGGACGAAGCACGAGCGACTGCCGACCATGTTGGCCGGACGGGTGCATTGTACGCCGCCCACCCTCCTCTACGGGCCTGAAGCTATTCGGACGAGCCAGTGGCGCCCCGCTCGGCGAGGTAGACGAGAGCGGCCTTGACCCGGCGATGGGTGTCCGGCTGCTCCGAAAGACCGAGCTTGGAGAAGATCGCGTTGATGTGCTTCTCGACTGCCCGGTCGGTGAGCGAGAGGGCGGCGGCGATGCCGGCGTTGTTCCTTCCCTGGGCCATCTGCGAGAGCACCTCGCCCTCCCGCGGCGTCAGCTCACGAAGCGGCGAGTCCCGCGGCGCCGATCGGGCCGCCACCAGCGCCTCGACCACCGCCGGATCGATCACCGAACCACCTCGGGCGACCTCGCGGATCGCGCCCACCAGCTGGTGAACGTCCGAGACGCGCTCCTTGAGCAGGTAGGCGCGGCCGGCGGCGCCGTCCCTGAGCAGGCCGAGCGCGTACTCCGGCTCGGCGTACTGGCTCAACACCACCACACCCACGCGGGGGCGTTCGCGGCGCAGGCGGTCAGCGGCGCGCAGGCCCTCGTCGGTGCCGGTCGGCGGCATGCGGATGTCGGTCACCACGACGTCCGGCTCCGTCTCCGCGATGGCCTGCTCGAGCTGGGGCAGGTCACCGCACACCGCCACCAGCTCGACCTCATCGGACATCCCGAGCAGCTGAGCGAGGCCCTCGCGGAGGAGGTAGTTGTCCTCGGCGAGGACGACGCGAAACGGCACGGCCCGAGGATAGGTGAGCGTGCCGCTCATCTGGGGGCTGCCCCACCCCAACAGTGGGGCTGGCACCCTTGGTGGCACGGGACCCCAGCGCCTATCCTCGTGCTGTGATGCCGATCCGCGTCCTGATCGTCGACGACCAGGAGCCGTTCCGCGCGGTCGCCCGCACAGTGGTCGAGATGACCGACGGCTTCGAGGTGGTCGGGGAGGCGGAGAGCGGCGAGGACTCGGTCACGCGCGCGCATGAGCTCAACCCCGACCTCGTGCTCATGGACGTGAACCTGCCCGGGATCAACGGGCTGGAAGCTACCCGGCAGATCCTCGCCGACCACGCCAACGGCACGCCTGTGGTCGTTCTCGTTCTCTCGACCTACGAGGCCGCGGAGTACGGGCCTCAAGCGGAGGAGGTCGGCGCCGCCGGCTTCATCCCCAAGTCCGAGTTCAGCCCCGAGCGGCTGGCGGACGCGTGGTCGGCGGCCAGCGTCGCCTCGTAGACGGGGAGCGAACCGCGCAGCTCCGTTCCCCTGCCGGGCGCCGAGTCGACCGTCATCGTTCCGCCGAGCGAATCGAGCCGATCGGCGAGGTTCACCAGGCCTGAACCCTTGACGGTCGTGGTCACGTCAAAGCCGCGACCGTCGTCGCTGACGTTGAAGAGCAACGCGCCGTCCTGTTCGCGCAGCTGGACGGTCACCTGGGCGGCCTGCGCGTACTTCTGGACGTTCTGCAGGGCCTCGAGCACGGAGAAATACACGGCCGCTTCGATGTCCTGCGAGTAGCGGCCGACGCCCTCGGCGTCGACGACCACCGGGACGGTCGCCTTGCGCGCCTGCGATTCCAGCGCGGCCGGCAGGCCTTTGTCTGCCAGCAACGGCGGGTAGATGCCGCGGGCCAGGTCGCGCAGGGTCTCGAGGGCTTCGTCGGCATCGCCTTTGAGCTGATCGAGCGTGGCCTTCGCTTTCTCAGGGTCACGTCCCATGAGCATCTCGGCAAGCCCTAGCTTCACCTTGATGGCCACGAGATGCTGCTGCGCGCCGTCATGGAGGTTGCGCTCGAGCCGGCGCCGCTCGTCGTCCTGGGCGGTGACCACGCGCTGTCGCGAGGCGCGCAGCTCGACAAGGCGCGCCTGCAGGTCATCGGTGAGGCCGACGTTCTTGAGGACAAGCCCCGCCTGTCCGGCGAGGTGGGCGAGCAGGTTGTCCTCGACGGGTGTCAGCGCCTCACCCGGCCGCTTGGTGATGCTCAGCGCTCCCAGCAGAGCTCCCTGGTGGCGCACCTCGACGAGGCGATTGGAGGCGCCGAGCGCCGGCAGTGTGCCGTCAACCACTGGCGCCGGCGCGGCCGTGAGCGCGTCGAGCGGCCACACCGCCGCATTGCGCCACATGGCCTCACCACGCAGCCACACGTCCGCGCGCTGTGCCCCCGTCCCTTCCGCGAGCACGCGTGCCATACGCGGCATGACGTCGTCGGTTGCGTACGACTCGGCGACGCGCTCGGAGAACTGCGCGAGCACCTCGTACGGCGTCGCGCGCTTGCCGTACACGAGCCGGTTGGCGATGCGCTGCACACGCTCGCGAACCGGCTGGAAGCCGACTGCCACGATGGCTGTGGCAACGATCGACAGCGCCAGATTGGGCTTGCCGCCACCGCCGACCAGAGTGCCGATGCCGACCGCGATGCCGACGTACACCGCTGTGATGAAGACCGCCAGCGCGCCATAGACGAGCGTGCGGCTGATGACGATGTCAATGTCGTACAGCCGGTACTTGAAGACGGCGACGCCGGTCGCAATCGGTAGGGCCACTCCGAAACCGACGCCCAGGACCAGTCCGGAGATCCATGTCGGCAGACGGGGATCGAAGATAGAAGCGACGCTGGTCAGGACCACGCCGATGCCGCTGACGGCGACCGCATACGCGATCCACTTCAGCTGCTGGCGCACATCGCCGCGCGACCGGCGCAACCGCACCACCGGCGCGGCAGCCGCCGCCACGAACACGAAGTACCCCGGCACCCATGCGAGTGCGAGCGCGCTGAGCACGAGCGCGATCGGACCGCCGCTCGCAGGCCCGATGGGATTGTTCGGTATGGCATACGGCACGTTCCCAACCTGCAGGGGCCCGGGAGCAAACATGCCCGAGATGACGCCGAGGGCGCCGAACACCAGAGCCGCACCCGCTAGCGGCCGCCACCTCGGCGAGGGAACGCGCCCGTCGGGCAGGTAGAGCATGAGCAGGGCGATGGCACCGGTCGGGAACAACACGTACTGCGACCACGATGTGAACCAGATGGCCCACACCGCACCGGGAAGAGCGCCGTGCCGTGCCGCCCGGGCGTACAGCGCGTACTCACTGGCGACACCGCCCATCCCTGTGAACACCGCGACGAAGAGGAACAACCATCCCGTGATGTTTCTTGGCTGCCGAGAGGCCACCAGCGCTCCGAGCAGCGCGTAGCTCGCCGATACCACGATGAGCGGCACGTCGGACACCGTCGTCGCATTGAGTCCGTTGGCGGCTACCAATGCTGCCGCTGCCATCGCCATCGCCACCGCGAGCGCGGCGCACGCCACCCCGAGGAGAGTCGTCGAGGGACGGCGGATATCGCCCATCACGCGGGCACCGCGACACGAACCGGCACGGACAGGGTTCCAGCGAGCGTCGTTCCCCGTCCGAGCACGGAGTGCACGTCGATCGCACCACCAAGAGCGTCGACGCGGTCAGCCACGTTGGTGAGGCCTGATCCCTTCGCCCTGGTGAGGACGTCGAACCCCTGGCCGTCGTCGGCGACCTCGAATCGCAGCACGCCGTCGGCTTCGCGAAGCAGGACAGTCGCCTTCGAGGCCTGCGCGTACTTCTGCACGTTCTGCAGCGCCTCGAGCACGGAGAAGTACACGGCGGCCTCGATGTCCTGTGAGTAACGGCCGACGCCCTCAGCATCGATCGTCACCGGGATCGTGGCCTTGCGCGCCTGCGACCCGAGCGCCGCACCCAAACCCTTTTCGGCGAGAAGCGGCGGATAAATGCCGCGAGCCAGGTCGCGCAGGGTCTCGAGCGCCTCGTCAGCGTCGCCCTTGAGCTGCTCGATGGTGGCTCTGGCCTTCGCTGGGTCACGGCTCATCAGCAACTCGGCAAGGCCGAGCTTCACCTTCAGCGCCACCAGGTGCTGCTGGGCACCGTCGTGGAGGTTGCGCTCCAACCGGCGGCGCTCCTCGTCCTGGGCAGTGACCAGCCTCTGACGCGAGGCTCGTAGCTCTTCGAGCCGCGCCTGCAAGTCCGAGGTCAGCCCGACGTTCTTGAGCACCAGGCCGGCCTGTCCCGCGAGGTGGGACAGGAGGTTCTCCTCCACCGGGGTCAGCGACTCGCCGCTGCGCTTGGTGACACCCAGCGCTCCGAGCAGGTCTCCCTGGTAGCGAACCTCGACCACCCGCATCGCTGAGCCAAGCGCTGGCAGCATGTCGTTCTCGACGGCGAGCGGACGCTCCGGTGAGGCGTCCGACGGCCACACGGCCGCGTTGCGCCACTGTGTTCCACCGCGCAGCCAAACATCGGCGCGCTGCGCGCCGGTTCCCTCGGCGAGCACCCGCGCCATCCGCGGCATGACGTCGTCCGCTGCGTAGGACTCAGCGACGCGCTCGGAGAACTGGGCAAGCACCTCGTATGGCGTCGCACGCTTGCCGTACACGAGGCGGTTGGCAATCCGCTGCACGCGCTCGCGCACCGGTTGGAACCCAACGGCCACAATGGCGGTGGCGAGGATGGACAGGCCCAGGTTGGGCTTGCCGCCGCTGCCGACCAGCGCCCCGATGCCGACCGCGATGCCAACGTACACCGCGGTGATGAACACCGCCAGCGAGCCGTAGACGATCGTGCGGCTGATGACGACGTCGATATCGTAGAGGCGGTACTTGAAGATCGCGATCGCAGCTGCCACGGGCATGGCGACGCCGAAGCCGACCACGATAGGAAGGTCGTACACCCAGCCTGGCAGCTGGTTGAAGAAGATGGCCAGCGTGAGATTGACGACCACGGTGATGATGACCGCATACGCGATCCACTTCAGTTGCTGGCGGAGCTCGCCATGCGACCGCCGCGAACGCACCAGCGGCGCCGACGCCGACGCCAACAGCAGGACGAGCCCGGCGATGTACAGCGCACTGTTCAGGGCCCCCACAACAGCACCGCTGAAACCCGCCAACCCCACGGGATTGACCGGCGTCTGGTAGTTCAGACCGTTGGTGCTCGGAACGAGCGGGCCGGGCGCCAGTGCGGTGAGCAGGACAGCCGCGGTGGACACGACAACCGCCAAGGCGACCACTGCGCGCCACCGCCTCGAGGGCAGGTGACCGTCGGGCAGCAGGAGGAAGAACATGGCCACCGCGCCACACGGATAGATGAGGGACAACGACCAGCTGTTCAGCCATAGAGAGAATGCGCCCCAGGGCAGACCGCCACCGTGTGTGACCAGCGCAAACCGGGCGTACTGGTCCTCCACCCCCTGCAAGCCGCCGACGGCGGCGGCGAAGAGGAACAGCCAGCCTGTGGGGTTGCGCGGGTGCCGAGAGGCGATGAGCGCCCCGACGACGGAGACACCGATCGGCACGACGATGGAGATGGGGTCCGCCGCGTCGAGGTTCGGCAGCGTGGCACGGTTGGCGATGGCCAGCGCGACAGTTGCGGCCGCGGCCGCCAGGGCGAGCGCCGCCAAGGCCAGCGCGAGCGGCGTCGTCCAGCGAGGATGTCGCTCTTGTTGAGTCACGCCAGTGCTGCCACTGACGCCACCCGGAGCAGGCCATGGAGGCGCGTCCCACTGCCCGGCGTGGACTCAATCTCCAGATCGCCGCCGAGAGCGTCGATGCGGTCGGCCATGTTGGTCAGGCCGGAACCCTTGGTGGTGGACCCAACGTCGAAGCCACTGCCGTCGTCGACGACATCGAACGTCAGCGCACCGTCGTGCTCACCCAGAGTGACCGCGGCATGGGACGCCTGCGCGTACTTCTGCACGTTCTGCAGCGCTTCGAGCACCGAGAAGTACACGGCGGCTTCGACGTCCTGCGAATAGCGGCCGATGCCGTCGGCTTCGACCGTCACCGGGACGGTCGCCTTCCGAGCCTGCGACGCGAGGGCTGCGCCCAAGCCCTTCTCGGCCAGGAGCGGTGGATAGATGCCGCGCGCCAGGTCGCGCAAGGTTTCCAGGGCTTCATCGGCGTCGCCCTTGAGCTGCTCGATGGTGGCCCGCGCCTTCTCGGGGTCTCTGCTCGCGAGCATCTCGGCCAGGCCGAGCTTCACCTTGATGGCCACGAGGTGCTGCTGGGCTCCGTCGTGGAGGTTGCGCTCGAGCTTGCGGCGCTCCTCGTCCTGCGCGCTCACCAGCCTCTGCCGCGACGCGCGGAGCTCCACCAGGCGCGCCTGAAGATCGCCGGTGAGGCCGACGTTCTTGAGCACCAGCCCTGCCTGGCCGGCGAGGTGACTCAACAGGTTCTCCTCGACCGGGGTCAGCGATTCACCGAAGCGCTTGGTGACGCCAAGAGCTCCGAGCACAGTGCCCTGGTGTGAAACAGGGACAACCCTGTCACCCGGACTGGACGACGGCAGGTCACCGTTGGGCGCAGTCCATGGAGCGCAGGGCGTGGCGTCACCGGGCCAGACTGCGGCATCGGCCCAAGCGTCGCCGCTGCACAACCACACATCCGCACGCTGCGCGCCCGTCCCCTCGGCAAGAACACGGGCCATCCGCGGCAGTACGTCGGCGGCGGCGTACGAGCCGGCGACGCGCTCGGAGAACTGGGCCAACACCTCGTATGGGGTGGCGCGCTTTCCGTACACGAGGCGGTTGGCAACCTTCTGCACGCGTTCGCGAACCGGCTGGAAGCCAACTGCCACGACCGCCGTGGCGAGGATGGACAGAGCCAGGTTCGGCTTGCCGCCGCCGCCGATGAGCGCACCAATGCCGACTGCGATGCCGACATACACGGCGGTGATGAACACAGCCAGTGCGCCGTACACGAGTGTGCGACTGATGACGATGTCGATGTCGTAGAGCCGGTGTTTGAAGATGGCGACACCGGCCGCCGCCGGCAGTGCCACGCCGAAACCGAGAACCAGCGGGATGTCGAAGGTCCAGGATGGCAGGATCTGCCCGGCGAGGACAGTGAAGACGACGATTCCGACAACGGTGCCCAACACCGCGTAGGCGATCCATTTCAACTGCTGTCGCTGGTCGCCCTTCGATTTGCGCATCCGCACCATCGGAGCGGCCGCCGCCACGAGGAGGACGGCCAGGGCGACGAACCAGAGGGCGCCATTGGCCACAACCGATCCAGACGTCTGGTCGACGCTGCTCAGAACGGCTAGGCCAACGGGGTTGTCCGGAGTCGGGAAGTTAGCCCCGCTCGAGCTGAGCGTCAGCGGCCCGGGCGCGAGCGCAGTGAAGACGATGTTCACCGCGGTCATGACGGCCGCTGCAACGAGGACCGGCCGCCATCGTCGCGAGGGGAGATGTCCGTCAGGGAGCAGCAGCAGGACCGCGGCCAGGGCGCCGGACGGGAAGACGAGGAAGGTGAACCAGCTGTTCAACCACGCCACCCATGCTGCCCCGGGCAATGAACCCGGGTGAGTCACCAGCGCGTACCTGACGTACTGATCCTCCACCCCCTGCAGCCCCCCCACCACAGCGAGAACCAAGAAGAGCCAGCCGGTCGGGTTGTGTGGACGGCGTGAGGCAACCAGCGCGCCCAATACTGCAACTCCGAGCGGGATGAGGATCGACGTCGGGTCGGCTGCATCCAGGTTGGGGAACGACGCGCGGTTGAGGAAGGCAAGCGTGGCCGTGGTCGCTGCCGCCGCAACTGCCATTGCGGCCAGGCCGACGGCCAGAGGCGTGGTCCACGCGCGCCGCTGCGCTGCGACCGTCACGCGGGTACGCTCGCGGCGGTCACCTGCAGCCGGCCGTGCAGCCTGGTGCCATGGCCCGGCGCGGACTCAATCCCTAGCTCGCCGCCAAGAGCGTCGATGCGGTCGGCCATGTTGGTGAGACCCGAGCCCCTGGTGGTGCTGGCGACATCGAAACCTCTCCCGTCGTCAGCGACCTCGAAGTGCAACGCACCAGCGTCCTCACGCAGTCGCACGGTCGCCTCCGACGCCTGCGCGTACTTCTGCACGTTCTGCAGCGCCTCCAGCGCTGAGAAGTACACGGCGGCCTCGACGTCCTGCGAATAGCGGCCGATGCCGTCGGCTTCGACGGTCACCGGGACGGTCGCCTTCCGAGCCTGCGATGCGAGAGCAGCGCCCAAGCCCTTCTCGGCGAGGAGCGGTGGGTAGATGCCACGCGCCAGATCGCGCAGGGTTTCCAGCGCTTCGTCGGCGTCGCCCTTCAGTTGATCCAGGGTGAGCTTGGCCGTCTCCGGGTCGCGGCGCATCAGCATCTCGGCAAGGCCGAGCTTCACCTTGATGGCGACAAGGTGCTGCTGTGCCCCGTCGTGGAGGTTGCGCTCCAGCTTGCGGCGCTCCTCGTCCTGTGCCGTCACCAGCCGCTGCCGCGACGCGCGCAGCTCGACAAGCCGCGCTTGCAGGTCACCGGTGAGGCCGACGTTCTTCAGGACCAATCCCGCCTGCGAGGCAAGATGCGAGAGCAGGTTGTCCTCCACGGGCGTCAGCGATTCGCCACTGCGTTTGGTGACGCCCAGAGCGCCCAGCACATCACCCTGGTGGCGCACCTCGACCAGCCGGCTGGCTCCGTTGATGGCGGGCAGCGATCCGTCCGCAGCGACCGGATTCGCCGCCGTCGCATCGCCAGGCCAGACAGCCGCGTTGTGCCACATGTTTCCGCTGCGCAGCCAGACGTCGGCGCGCTGCGCCCCCGTCCCCTCGGCCAGGACGCGCGCCATCCGTGGCATCACGTCGTCCAGGGAGTACGACTCGGCCACCCTCTCTGAGAACTGCGACAGCACTTCGTATGGTGTCGCCCGTTTGCCGTACACGAGCCGGTTGGCAATCTTCTGGACACGCTCGCGCACCGGCTGGAACCCGATGGCGACGATTGCGGTGGCCAGGATCGACAGCCCGAGGTTGGGCTTGCCACCGCCGCCGACCAGCGCCCCGATGCCGACGGCGATGCCGACGTACACGGCGGTGATGAAAACAGCCAGCGATCCGTAGACCAGCGTGCGGCTGACCAGCACCTGAATACCGAACAGCCGGTACCTCAGGATGGCGATCCCCATGGCCAGGAGCAGGAGTGAGAATGACCCGACCATCACCGCGTTGGTGATGGCCACGGCCAGCGCGGTGGGGTCCTCCAGGGCGATGTTGCTGATGAGGTGCGGGATGAAGCCGAAGGCGATGATCACGACCACAGCGATGGCGAAGCTGCGGAGCTGGCGGCGGCGGATCCCTTCGGCGCGACGGTAGCGGCCGACCAGGTTGGCGGCTGACAGGGCGGAGCACGCCAGGAGGCCGAGGAAGGCGATCGCCACCGACGCGCTCTGCGTGTCCGAGGAAAGGCCGCCGCTGCTGTTGACGCGAACTGTGGTGAGCCCGACACCCGTCTGCACCGCGACAGCCAGCGCGGCCAGCGGTACGAAGGCCGTTAGGAATCTACGGTAGCGCCGCCACCGGGCGGAGGCCACCACTCCGTCGGGAAAGAGCAACGGGACCACGCCGACGAGAAGGCCGACGGACACCACCGCGAGAGGCTCGGTCAGCCAGGCGCTGAGGAGTGTCCACCACGAGCGGTCGTGCTCGACGTAGGTGCCGTGGATGGCGAGGAACGCCAGTGGCTCGATGAGACCGGTGGTGACCGCGGCCGCGCTGAAGATCCAGCCGAGTGGGTTGCGCGGGACGCGGCGCAGCAGAAGGCTGCCCATCGGCGCCACCAGCAGGGCGAAAACCGCGGCACCGACACCGCGAATCCACTCATTCTCGGGCACGCTGCGGTCCGCGTAGATGAGCACTCCCAGGGAGGCCGCAAGGGCAAGGGCGATGCACGGTGCCAGCACGCTGAGCGCCGCAGCGAAGCGCAGAACGCGCCGGCTCGGCGAACCGTTGCTGCTCACGTCGCGACGAGGGCAGTACCCAGCCGGTGCGCGCCGACAGGCGTCTGCCGTCCCTTGACAAGGGCGGGCTCCAGCCGTTCGGCGTGCGGCGGCGGCGACAGCGCTGCAAAGGTGGGATCGCTGAGCACGGTCTGACCGCCCTCGGCCCACTGCTGGAGCCGTTGGGCGAGGTTGACCGCATCACCGACAACCGAGTACTCGAGGCGCTCATCCGACCCGAGCAGGGCGGCTGCGACGTCGCCGGTGGACACGCCGATGCCGAGATGGAACGGCGGCAGGCCGGCGGCAGCCCAGCGGGCGTTGAGCTCGGCCTGCCGAGCGTGCATGGCCTCCGCTGCCGCCACCGCTCGCTCGCACTGGTCCGCTTGCGGGAACGGCGCGCCGAACACCGCCATCACGGCGTCGCCGACGAACTGCATGACCGTGCCGTTCTCACCGAGGAGCGCGTGGTTCATCTCGGCGCGGTGCTCGTGCAGCTGGCCGGCAAGGACGCTGGGGTCGGCCACCTCCGCGATTGTCGAGTAGGCGCGGATGTCCGACATCAGCACGGTGACGGTGAGGCGCTCCGTTTCCCCCGGCTTGACGCCCTGCTCGCGCAGCTTTTGGGCCAGCCCGCCGGGGAGCATCCGGCTGAGGCTCTCGCCCTGCTCCTCGCGGTCGACGATGGCGCGGTGCAGGAGCCGCAGCCGCTGCAACGCGCTCTGCGTCCCACTGCTGGCCTGCTGTGCAAGTTGCAGGAAGAGGTGCTCAACGGCGTCGGAGACGGCCTCGGCCGTGGAGTTGATGGCCACCGCGATGGACTTCATCGGCCGCCCCTCGGCGACCATCTGGAGGAGCCGCTCGTCGCTGTCACTGAGGCTGCCGCCGTCGGTCACCGGCTTGGTCAGCGCGTTGACGATGCGCGGGTCGAGCATCGAGCCACCCGCGCTGACCTCACGCACCGCCCGGGCCAGCTGGTCGCCCTCAGCGACGCCGTCCTTGAGCAGGTACGCGTAGCCGGCGGCACCCTCGCTGAGCAGCGAGATGGCGTATTCGGGCTCGTCGTACTGGGAGAGGATGACCACGCCCGTGCCCGGGTACTGCTTGCGGATCAGGCGGGCCGCCCTGATGCCCTCGTCGGTGAAGTTCGGCGGCATGCGGATGTCGGTGACCACCACCTGCGGGGTGAGCGCGTCCGCGCCCGCCACCAGCTCGTCGTAGTCGCCGGCAACGCCCACGACCTCGATGTCCCCGGCGATCAGGAGGAGCGCCCGCACGCCCTCGCGGACGATCAGGTTGTCGTCGGCGAGCACAACCCGTATGGATGCGTCTCTGGCCATGGGGCGACTGTAGGGGGGGCCGGAAAATCGGCAATGGGGTGAGCACCACGGTTGGCCGGTGGGGAGCACCCCTCCAACAGTCGCGCCGGCACCCTCGACGCCGTCGCTGCCCGTGGACGATCATGGCCGCCGGGAGGTACCTGACAATGAAAATCGAGTCGTCCGTCACGTCGATCTCGTGGATCCCCTCGGAAGCCGTTCGAGGCATGACCCGGATGCCGTTCGACATGGGCGTCGCCCACTACGACGAGCCCCCGCCCGACCAGGTCGACGACCTCGAGGCACTCCGCGAGGCCGACCGGTTCCGCTTCGCCAATCGCCTCAGCGCGTGGATCGAGGTCGACGACGGCCGGATCACCGGGCACGGCTACAGCGGCGGCGGCCACATCGGGTCCACCACCATGCGTCTGGCCGGCCGGGTCGCCACCTTCGCTGCCGTCGCCTTCCCCGACCGGCAGCACGCCCCGGTCGTCTCCGAGGGCTGGGTGAAGTTCGTGCAGACCTACGGTGGTCGCACCGGCGTGCCCGCGCCGCGCCGCGTCAAGTACCCACCGTTCGTGCAGATATCGGCGCCGCTGGTGTGGACCACGCTGTCGCTGACCCTGTACGCCGACGGCAGCTCCGTCCACGAGGTGACCGGCGCCAGCCCGTTCCCTCGCCACTGGATCTACGACAGGGACGGGAAGCTGGTCCTGAAATCGGGCCTGGTGGACTTCAAGGACTGGTACCAACGCGCTTTCGGTTCGCACACCCCGTGGGGCGACGAGGACTCGCCGGCGCTGGTGAGCGAGGTCGAGACGGCGTTGGAGCGTGAGCTATCTGGCCACATCATGCGCGGCGGCACCAAGCCGCGGATCAGCAAGGTGGCCCAGGGCGGGACGCTGCTCGAGCAGGGCGATGAGGGCAGCGACGTCTTCCTGGTGCTCGACGGAGTGGTGGCGGTGGAGGTCGGTGGCAAGCCGCTCGGCCAGCTGGGACCCGGAGCGGTGCTCGGCGAGCGGGCGCTCATCGAAGGCGGCCGCCGCACCGCCACCGTGCGCGCGGTGACCGCCTGCAAGGTGGCCACCATCAGCGGGGCCGACCTCGACCCGCGGATGCTCACCGAGCTGGCCGCGACGCACCGCCGGGAGGAGTCCCCGGGCTGAGCCCGCCAGGCGGTCCGTAACCATCGCCGGCCACCCCGGGTTCCCCGATTGCCGAGTTCGATTCCGGGCTCACCGGCTACAGTTGGCTCATCCCAGCCCCACGATCCTCATCACCATGCGCCCTCGCTACCTGATCCCCCCTCTTCTGCTGCTCGTCTGCGGCGTCGCTGCCGGCGCAGTCACAGCGCACGCCGCCGGCGACCGCCAGAAGAGTTTCACTGACGCCGCCGCCCAGCTCAGCGCCCAGTGGGACCGCGACCAGGCCGCGGGCGTGCCCGCCGCCAGCCTGGCGCCGCTCCGCGCCGAGCTGGGCAGCCAGGCGCCAACCGCAGCGTGGTGGTCGCCGGGGTGGTTCGGCAACGAGGGCCCGGCCCTGCTCGACCGGCTCCGTACCAAGACCCAGTCGGCCTGGAGCGCGGCGCTCGACGCGCAGCGCAGCCGGGCCCAGGCGGTGATCGCCCAGTGGAACGACTTGGCCGCGCAGCAGTCCTCCTGGCTGACCGGCGACGCCACTGCGGCTGCGGGACAGTGGCCGAGGCAGCTCAGCGCAGCCAGGAGTCCCGCCGCGATCAGTGCCCTGGCGAGTTCGTGGCAGAGCTTCATCGCGCAGCAGCGGACGGCCGTCGTCGCCGCCCAGCGCGTCAAGCTGGCGGCGGCGCTGCAGTCTGCGGGAGGGCCGCAGCAGGTCCTCTCCACCGCTCGGCACCTGGTCGCCGTGGCGGCCGGCGCCAACCTCGACGCCGGCAACGTGGGCGCGCTCGCCGACCAGCTGAGCAACCAGATCGCCGCCAATGACAACCTCGCCGCCATCAACACCGGTGAGCAGCTCCTCCCCGCTCTCAGCACGTTGCAGTCGCTGGTCAACCTCAACAACCAGGTGGGTGGCCAGATCCAGCCGCTGCTGTGGAGCGCCGACCAGGCGGTTGCCGAGCACACGCCCAACGCCGCAGCCCTCAGCGCACAGCAAGCGGGGATCGGCGTCCAATTCCGCGCGGCGCGCACCGCCGACCAGCTCAACGCGGCCGCCGCGTCGGTGAGCTCGCTCCAGAACCAGATCGCCACCGAGCTCGCGGCCCACCAATGCGGGTACTCCGTCGGCGCCGGCAAGGTGATCACCATCTCGCTCTCGCTGCAGGAGATGCTCTTCTACCAGGACGGCTGCGTTGTCAAGGCCACCCCGGTGACCACCGGCCGGCCCTTGCTGCCCACCCCGACGGGCCATTTCTCGGTGATGAGCAAGCCCACCAACTACACATTCGTCTCGCCGTGGCCGAAGGGCTCGCCCTTCTACTACAACCCCACCCCGTGCAAGTGGGGCCTCGGGTTCGCGAGCGGCGGCTACTACATTCACGACGCCTGGTGGGAATCGACCAGCTCGTACGGCCCGGGCGGCGAATACAACCAGCAGGCCGCCAGCCACGGCTGCGTGCACACCCCCACCCCGGTGATGGCGTGGGCGTATGACTGGACGCCGATCGGCACGCCGGTGGTGATCAGCGCTTAGCCGCAGCTCTCAGCGTCTGCGCGCCGTCGCCGAGGGGGTGCAACGGATCGCCGCTGGCACGGCCGCGTCGGATGAGCTGGCGCGCGCGCAGCGCTGGGCAACCCAGCTCAGTGGTCGCGGGGCATGCCATCACCCGACGGCGCCGCGGCCATGCTGCTCAGTGCGCTGCGCGTCTTTGCCGATGAGTTCGAAGCCCATGCACAGCGACGCGGCTGCACGATGACGCGCTGCCGAGCGGTGGCCGCAGGAGCTCGCGCTTCGCCGTCGACCGCACGCGCTGCGACGGGCGTGGGGTGTGCGCAGAACTCTTTCCTGAGGTCATCACGCTCGACGACTGGGGATACCCGTCGTGGCCGACCGGATCGTTCCGCTTCCCCTGCTCGCGCAGGCTCGCCGGGCGGTCTCGAGCTGCCCGATGCTGGCATTGCGACTCATCTCCGATCGCCGCGAAACAGCGACACTCACAGCGAAATCACAGCCCCGGGTCACGGAGTTGTAAGGCTGCGCGATCACAGTGTTCGACGGCAGCAACAAGCCATACAACGACCCGGAGGCCGAGCATGTCGGACGACCTCACCAGCAGCGGCCCGGGCACCGCGGACCTGACCCCTCCACCACCGCCGCCCCCACCACCGCCTGCCCACGCCACGCAGCTGCAGACGGACATGGCGGCCGGCAAGACGATCGCGGCCATCGCCAAGGAGCGCAGCGTCGACCTGACAACGGTCATCGCAACGCTTGTCGGCGACGAGAACGCCGAGATCGACGCGGCGGCCAAGGCCGGCACGATCACCAGCGCCCAGGCCACGCAGATGAAGGCACAGACGACCCGCCGCGTCACCGACATGGTCAACGGCACCGAGCCGGAGCACGGCTCGGGAGGTCACGGCGGACCGGGTGCGCAGGCTGAGGACCAGCAGGTGATCGCCACAGCCATCGGCATCAGCACCAACCAGCTGCAGACCGAGCTCACCGCAGGCAAGACGATAGCGGCAATCGCCACCGCGCACAGCAAGACCGCGGCCGACGTCATCAGCGCACTGGTCGCGTCCGAGAATGCCGAGATCGACCAGCGCGCTGCCAGTGGACAGATCACCCCGGCGCAGGCCGCACAGGACAAGACGCTGACCCAGCAGCGGGTCACCGACATGGTCGACGGCACCCACCCAACTAGCGGGCCGCCCCGCGGTGGCTGGGGCCCCCCGGTGGTGCGCCCGGTGGTGCGCCGGGAACGCCGCCGACCAGCTGAATCAGTCCGCGTCTTCTCGTCTGTTTCAGAGATGGGTGCGGTAGAAGGCCAGCACGTTGCCCAGGACGGCGGCGCGGTTTCTGGTGAACTGATGGTCGTCGCCGAGGTACGGCACGTACTCGACGGTCTTGCCCGCGGCCTGCAGAGCGGCGTACAGGTGGTCTGAGAACAGCTTCGGCACCTGGCTGTCGCTGACGTCCTCGTCGATCTGCACCGCGGCTGTGGACGCGCTCACGTAGTTGATCGCCGAGGCCTCGTTGTAGAAGTTGGGGTCCGTCTTCGGCGTCCCCCTGTTGGCGATCAGCGACTGGGCGACCTGCTGCTGCACGGGCGGCGGTGCCGCGGTCGGTGTGGCCGTGACCGTCGACCAGTGGAAGAAGATGTCGTCCAGCGAGCCGACGACAGCGGACATGAAGACGGCCGCTTTCACGCTGGTCGAGATCACCATCGCGCGCAGGGCCTGGTAGCCACCCAGGCTGTGACCGAACAGGCCGATGCGCGACGCGTCGACTCGAGGGTCGACCTTGACCGTGCTGATCAGGTTGAGCAGGTCGTAGGTGTACACCGGCGAGAGGTATCCGCCCTCGGGCACCCCTTGGCTCCGGCCGTGGCCGCGGAAATCCGGCTTCAGAACCAGGTACCCCGCTCGCGCCAGCGTGGCGATGAACTGCGCGTAGGAGCTGTCGTCGGTGCGGTACGTCCTGGGATCGATGTAGCCGTGGCTGAGGATCACCACCGGCCAGCCGGCCGCCGGCCGACTGCCGTCGGGGACGCTCTGCAGCGCGTACTCGATGAGCCCGTCGGATACGAACGAGACCACGCTGTTGACGTAGCCACCCTGGTCACCATCGGACCGCACCGTCGTCAGCGTGCTCGCCGCGTAGGCTCGCGCACGCATCGCCGCGATAGTCAGGGGATCCAGCGGCGCGGCGTTGATGCTCGCGGTCGCGGTGGCGTGGGCCGTGGGGGTAGCGCGTGCCGAGGCAGCGGGTGCGGTGGGGGCTGCGGTGAGGCGGACGACACCGAAGACGGCGGCCGCCACCAGCAGCACGCCTGCGCAGAGCCTGGCGGTGCGCGGTGTCATCACGGATCAGCATACGCACGCCCACACACGCGAAAGGGCCGGCGCATTGCCGGCCCTGATGTTGCCGTCTGTCTGGAGGCTGGGTTACGGGACGGTGGGGACCTGTCCCGCGTTCTCTTGGGCCTCGCGCGCAGCGCTCTCGCCCGCCTCGTGGGTGGCGTTCTCGTTGGAGTGGAAGCTGCCCGCGGTCGGCGTTGTCGTGCCAGTGCTCGGGCTTGTGGTGGCGCTCGGCGTGGCGGTGGCCGCCTGGGTCACGATGAACCCGCCCGCGAATGCACCGCCAAGAAGCCCGGCCGTTGTGACCGCCAAGGCCGTGCGCCGGCGCATCCGACGTGGCGGTGGTGCTCGCCACGGCAACGCTGCCGGAGTTGTGGGCGGCAGCCAGGAAGCCGAATGCGCCGACAGCTCCCACGCCCGCCGCGGCGGCGGTGGCGGTGAGGCGGCGGCGGAGCCGGATCGCGCGGTCGCGGCGCTGCATCGCTGCCCGTGGCCCGGCCGGTCCGTTCTCTCTGCGGGTCATGACCTCATGCTGGTCACGCCGCATCGGAGCGGGATGAGGAGACCCTGAGGGCTGGCTGTGAGTCAGTCCCCAGCGCGCGCGGCGGGCGCGGGCCAGCCGGCGATGCGCACCACCGCGTCGTCGTTGCCCACTAGGCGCGAGGGCAGCTTCTGCTCCTCTAGCCACGGCACCGCCGCCGCGCCACGCACGATGGCGGCCGTCGACCCGGTGTTGGCGTCGACGCACGTCGCCGCGACCACCGTGGCGAGCCGCCACGGGCTCTCGACAGGGCCCCCAGTGCGCGGGTCGATGATGTGATGGAGCACGACGCCGCCGCGCCGCCAGCTGCGGGTGCGGGTGCTCGACGTCGCCATCGCGCCCACCGCCAGGTTGATGCGCTCCGCCGCGCTGTCGAGGGGATCGGTGCTGTTGTCGGACACCTGGACGGTCCATCCTCCCGTCGGAGGAGTGCCGGCCAGGGCGATGTCGCCACCGAGGCTGACCAGAGCGCCCCCTCCCGCCAGCGCTGCCAGCGCTGCCGCCGCAGCGAGGTCTGCGGCCAGAGCCTTGGCGGTGGCCCCGAGGTCGAGCTCGACGGCATCCGGGATGAACACACTACGGGTCAGCTCGCTGAAGCGGACGCTGCGCCAGCCCGGGATTGGCTGCACGGTCAGCACCAGCGGTTCGCCGGTTGCGGCCACCGACGCGTAGTCGACGTCGTAGCCGATCAGTCGCATCGCCGTGCCGACGGTGGGGTCGACGTCGCCGCCGGTCAGCTGAGCAGCGCGCAGCCCGTGGCCGATCGCCAGCGCGAGCAGCGGACTCACCGACTGCTCCCGCCCGGCCCCGGCGTTCAGCCGGCTCAGCTCGCTGTCCTCGCGAAAGCGGCTGCACGCCTGGTCGATGTCGCTCAGGACGTGATCCACCGCCTCCTTGGCGGCGGCGAGTCGCTGCGGACGTGTCACCACCACGCGCACCACCGTGCCCAGCGCGCGATCCTCGGCGCTCGCCGTCGCTTCCTGGGGCGCGGCGTGGTCAGCCGCGGACGTAGATCACCGAAAGTTTGTCGGAGTACACGAGGTGCCAGTTCGGGGAGGCCGCCAGCGCCGAGGTCAGCGGCCGGTTGGGCGCGAACACCACGTAGTCCACGTTGTGGCTGTTGAGCACATCCATCCAGTCGCTGTGTTGGCCGACCACCTCGACGTACTGGTTCATGATGGTGTCACCCATCAGGTCTGCCTCACCGAAGATGAACACGCGTCGCGACGGCTCCGGATAGAAGCGGTAGATGAAGTAACCGCCCCACGCATAGTCGCTGAACATGTGCGTGCCGACGTTGGCATGGGCGTCGAGGTAGTCAGCGGCGCCCGCCGGGTAGTTATCGAGCGTGCTCGCCGCCTGGTGCGCCAGCAAAGAGCGCAAAACCACCAGCACTGCCAGGGCGACGACCGCGGTGACCAGGGCGGCCCCACGCACCAGTTGCTGTGCGCTCAGCCGCAACCGCCTGCCCAACCCGGACCAGCGCCGCCCCAGCTCCTCCATGGCGGGTGCCCACGACCAGGCCAGCAGAGGCGTCGCGGCAGCAGTGAACAGGATGATGTGGCGCCACGACTGCAGGGCGAACAGCAGCGTCACCACCGTTATGGCCACGCTGAAGCAGGTGGGCCGGGCGCGCCGAACGGCCAGGCCGATGAGCAGCAGCACGATCATCGCCTCGAAGCCGCGCATCGACCAGCTGTGGAAGTCCGGCGACTGCCACTCCTCAATGAACGACTGCTGCACGGTGCTGGTCTGGGTGCGCCACGAGTACACGTACAGCGAGAAGAAGTGCGGGTTGAGCAGTCCAGCGACCGCCGAGGCCACAGTCACGAGCGCGATTCGCCCCGCCTTCCACCGCGCCTCCAGGTTGCCGCGGTCGACTAGCCATTTGATGAGCTCCACCACCACCGCGATACCGAGGAAGAGGAAGGCGATCACGAAGCCGCCGTGCAGGTTCGCCCACGCCACCATGATCAGCGGCATCGCGTAGAGGCCGCGATACCCGGTGCGCAGGAACCGCTCGATGAGGTACAGCTCGACGCAGACCAGCGCGAAGGTGACCACCTGCGGCCGCGGCCCCCACACTGCGACGCCGGCCAGAGCGGCCAACCCCAGAGCACCCGCGGTGGCCACGAAGTGCGTCGGCTGGGCGGCGATCCGCTTGAGGATGAACCAGAAACCGGCCCAGGTGACCAACCCGAGCCCGATGCTGATGGCCAGCTGGCCGCCGAGGCGGCCGAGGCCGGACATGGCCAGCTCGGTCAGGTATTCGTGGTCGGTCCAGACGTGGCTGGGCACCGTGTACGTGAAGAGGTCATGGGTTGGCAGCGCGTGGTGATCGAGGATCCACCGCGCGGTGGTGATGTGCCACCAGTAGTCGGCGTCGCCAACCCGGCGGATGATGAGCGGCAGCATGGCGATCATCACCGCGAGCACGACGAGCCCGCCGACGGTGAGGGTGAGGCGCGGTCGCGACGATGCTGAACGTGCGAGAGCCGCGTTCGCGTTGCTCACAGCGCCAAGGCCTCCCCGGATTCGTCGTCTGCGGAGTCGCGCGAGGATAGCGTGAGCCCCGGCGGCCGCGCCGCGCCCGCTTCGTAGACTGCGCCGATGACAGACGGTTCGGCCAGCTGACCATGTCCCGGTTCCTGCGCCCCTCGCTCGGCGCCGGTTTCGGCTACGTGCCCGGCGAGCAGCCGGCCGACGGCACCGCGTGGGTCAAGCTCAACACGAACGAATCCCCGCTGCCGCCGTCACCACGTGTCGCGGCGGCGGTGAGCGCGGCGGCCTCCAACCTCAACCGCTATCCCAATCCCGATGCCGAGCCGCTGCGCAGCGCGCTGGCGGACCACCACCGCGTCGAACCGTCACAGGTGGTGGTGGGCAACGGCGCGGACGCGCTCATCAACGACTGCTTGCGCGCGTTCTGCGAACCGGGTGCGACCGTGCTGCTCACCGAACCCACCTACTCGCTTCTGCCTGTGGCGGCGCAGCTCCACGGGGCGCGCACCGGGCAGGTCGAGCTCGACGGCGACCGTCGCGTGCCCGCCGAGTTCGCGACCATGGACGCGCCACTGCGCTTCCTCGTCAACCCCAACACCCCGACCGGCACATGGTGGGAGCCCGAGCAGCTGGCGGGTGACCTCGAGCACACCCCGGGCGTGCTGGTGATCGACGAGGCCTATTGCGACTTCGCGCCGAGCTCCTGCATCCCGTTGCTCGCCGATCGTCCAAGCTGGGTCGTGCTGCGCACCTTCTCCAAGTCGTACGCGCTGGCGGGGTTGCGGGTCGGCTACGCCGTGGGCAACGCGGCGCTGATCGCCGATCTCAGCGCCGTCGGCGAGTCCTACCCCGTTGATCGCTGCGCCGTTGCCGGGGCCTTGGCCGCCCTTGAGGACATCGACCACCATCGCCGTCTCGTCGAGCAGGTGGTCGCCGAACGGGCCCGCATAAGCACCGCGCTGGCCGATCGTGGCTGGGTGGTGACGCCGTCGCATGCCAACTTCGTGTGCGCGGTGCCGCCCACCGGCACGGCCGCGGAGGCCACAGCGCAGCTCCGCGACAGGCGCGTCCTGGTGCGCTGCTTCGCGACGCCGGACCGGGGCAGCGTGCGCATCACCGTCGGCAACGTGGCCGAGAACGACGCTCTCATCGCCGCGCTGGGGTGAGGCCTGTCGCACGGCCGTCCGTACACTGTCGCGGATGACAGCACACGGCGCCGCCGCGCGGCCAGGCGGATTCGGCGACTGGCTGCCCGGCGCAGCCTCCGCACGGCGGGCGCTGACGGGCGCCCTGGTGGGGACGTTCGAAGCCGCCGGCTACGAGCTCATCGACACGCCCACGGTCGAGTACGCGCAGACCATCGAGCGCGGGCTCGGACCAGACGCCGGCGATGAGCTGTTCCGCTTCATGGACGCCGACGGCAGCATGCTCGCGCTGGTCGGCGAGCGAACCGTGAGCGTGGCCCGCACCGTGGCCGCGCAGCTGCGTCACGGCCCCTTCCCAATGCGCCTCTGCTACGCGGGCCCGGTGGTGCGCAATCGCACCCTGCTGGGCGGACGGCGCCGCGAGGCGGTGCAGGCAGGCTGCGAGCTGGTCGGCGACGCCGACTTCGGCGCCGACGCCGAGTGCATCGCCCTGGCGATCGCCGCCGTCGACGCCGCCGGGGTGACCGACATCCAGGTGGACGTCGGCCACGCCGCCTTCCTCCCCGCCCTCCTCGCAGGCGCGGGGGTGGGCGCCGCCGCACGCGAGGAGATCGGCGCAGCGCTGGCCGCGCGCGACCTCGTGGCGGTCGAGCGAGCCCTGGCGGCCACCGCGCTCGGCCCGGCGGAGCACGCGCTCCTGCTCCGCTTCCCGGCGCTGCGCGGCGGCCGCGAGCTGCTCGAGCAGGCTCGCGCGGGCCTGACCGCGGAGCAGCCGCTGCGCGCGCTCGACGAGCTCGCCCGGCTGTGGGAGCTGCTCCGCGAGCGCCGCCTCGAGGACCGCGTCCACCTCGACCTCGGCGCAGTCCGCGACTGGAACTACTACACCGGGCCCACCTTCGAGTTGTTCAGCGGAGACGTGGGCTTCCCGCTCGGCGCGGGCGGACGGTACGACTCCCTGCTCGAGCGCTTCGGGCTGGTCCAGCCGGCCACCGGCTTCGTGGTCCACGCCGATCGCTGCCACGACGCGATCACCCGCCGCCGTGAGTCGGCGACGCCGCGCGCCGGAGAAGGGTTGCGCATCGCGGTGCCCACCGGGGCGCTGCTGACCGACGCCTGCGCCCTGCTGCGCGAGTCGGGCGTCGCGCCCGAGCTGCGCCCGGAGTCCTTCGAACGCCGCCTCCATCTCGACGTCGGCGACCACGAGGTCATCACCGTGCGCCCCACAGACGTGCCGGTGTACGTGGAGATGGGGGCGTGCGACTGCGGTATCGTCGGCAAGGACGTGCTCTGGGAGTCGCGCCGCGAGCTGTACGAGCTCGCCGACCTGCGCTTCGGTGTGTGCCGGCTGGTGCTCGCCGCCCCGGAGGGGTCGGCGCTGGCGGGCGGCAGCTGGCCGGCGGCGCTGCGCGTGGCCACCAAGTACCCGCAGGCGGCGCGGCGGTTCTTCGCGGGCCGCGGTGACGGCGCCGAGCTCATCCGCCTGCACGGCTCCGTGGAGCTGGCACCGTCCGCCGGCCTGTCCGATGGCATCGTCGATCTCGTCGCCACTGGCGCCACGCTGCGCGCCAACCGGCTCTGCGAGGTGGCCACCATCGCCACCTCCACCGCCCGCCTGGTGGTCAACGTGGCCTCGATGAAGACGCGCAGCGCCGCCATCACCGCGCTGGCCACCACGTTGCGCCGCACCGTCGAGGAGCGGGGAATGTGACCGCGCTGCCGGTGCTGACGCGCGAGCAGTGGCAGGCGCACGCGGGCGGGGCGGAGCGGCGCTTCACCATCCCCGAGCCCGACGCTGCCGCCGCGGAGCGGCTGCGCGGCCTGTTTGGGCGGAGCATCGCGGCGGTCGACGCGGTGCGCGAGATCGTCGCCGACGTGCGCGATCGCGGTGACGCCGCGGTCGTGGAGTGGACCGAAAAGCTCGACAGCGCCCACGTCGAGGGTTCTCGCGCCGACCCCGCGTGGATGCGGAGCTGCTGGGATGACCTCGACGCGCCGCTCCGCGACGCGCTGAGCGCGGCGGCCGACCGCCTGCGCAGTTTCCACGCGCTCCAGGTGGACGCGCGCCTGCGCGGAGAGCCGCGGCTCTGCCTGCGCCCCGAACCGCTGCGCCGCGTCGGCTGCTACGTGCCCGGCGGCCGCGCCGCGTACCCGAGCACCGTGCTCATGAGCGTCATTCCCGCGCAGGAGGCCGGCGTGGAGTCGATCGCGATCACCAGTCCGGCGACGCTCGTCGGCACCGTCCACCCGCTCGTCGCCGCGGCGGCGCACCTGCTCGGGGTCGACGAGGTGCACGCCATCGGCGGCGCCCAGGCGATCGCCGCCCTCGCCTACGGGACGGGGACGATCACCGCCGTCGACAAGGTGGTTGGACCGGGCAACCTCTACGTCACGCTGGCTAAGCGCGAGGTGTTCGGCGCCGTCGACATCGACCAGCTCGCCGGGCCGAGCGAGATCATGGTGCTGGCGTCCGAGGGCGCCGACCCCGACGACATCGCTGCCGACCTCGTCTCCCAACTCGAGCATGACCCGCTGGCGTGGGCGGTCTGCATCACGGACAGCAGCGCGCTCGCAGACGCAGTCAAGGCGAGCTTCGACCGCGTTGCACCGGCCGCGGCGCGGGCCGGGATCATCGCCGACTCCGCCGGCAGGCACGGCGCCGTGGTGGTTGTCGACGACCTAGAGAGCGCGCTGCCGATGGTGCGCGCCTTCGCACCCGAGCACCTCTCGCTTCAGGGAGGCGCAGCCGAGGCGCTGCGCGACCGGGTCCGTGGCGCCGGCGCGGTGTTCTGCGGCGCGCTGTCGCCGGTGTCCATGGGCGACTACGTCGCCGGCCCCAACCACACGCTGCCGACGCAGGGCGCAGCGCGCTATCGGGGACCGTTGTCGGTGATGGACTTCGTGCGCTGGCCGTCGGTCGTCGACCTCACCCGCGAGGAGTTCGACACGCTGGCCCCGGTGGCGGTGACGCTGGCCGCCGCCGAGGGCCTGTACGGGCACGAGCAGGCGATCCGGTTGCGCATGGGGCAGCGAGCGCGATGAGCGAGCGGCGCGCGCACACAGTGCGCGAGACCAAGGAGACGCGCATCGAGTGCACGGTGACCGTGGAGGGCAGCGGACGGGCGAATATCGAGCTGCCCCTCCCCTTCTTCCGCCACATGATCGAGTCGTTCGTCAAGTACAGCGGCATGGACGTCGAACTCAGCGGCCGTGGTGACGTCGAGGTGGACGCGCACCACCTCGTCGAGGACACCGGGCTCGTGCTGGGATCGTGCGTCGCGGAAGCGCTCGGCGACCGCGCCGGAATCGCCCGCTTCGGCCACACCTACGCACCTCTGGACGAATCGCTGGTGCGCTGCGCGCTCGACTACAGCAAGAGGCCGCACGTGGTCTATGAGATGGCCGCGCTGCACGGGCGCATCAACGACTTCGACGTCAGCGTGCTCCATGAGTTCGTGCGCGGCTACGCCCAGACTGCCGGCATCAGCCTCCACCTCGACCTCATCCGCGGCGACAACCTGCACCACATCGCGGAGGCCGCGTTCAAAGCGCTCGGGCTGGCGACACGGGATGCTCTGACCGTGATCGGGGTCGGCATCCCCTCCACCAAGGGAAGTCTGTGAATGTCACCCAGTCGGTGCGCGTCGGCATCTGCGACTACGGGGTGGGCAACCTGCGCAGCGTCGAACGAGCCCTGCGTGCGTGCGGGGCGGACCCCGTGATCAGCGACGATCCCGAGCGGCTGGCGGGGTGCGACGGCGTGGTGCTCCCCGGGGTGGGCGCATTCGCGGTGGCGGCCGGCGCGCTCCGCGAGCGCGGCATGGACGCGATGATCCGCGAGATGGTGGCGCGCGGTCGGCCGCTGCTCGGCGTCTGCCTCGGCTTCCAGCTGCTCTTCGACGAGAGCGATGAGGGTGAGGGCGGTGCCGGCCTCGCCCTGTTGCCCGGCCAGGTGCGGCGCATCGACCCCAGTCGAGGCAAAGTCCCGCAGATCGGTTGGAACCGCCTGGCGATGACGCGCTCCTCGACGCTGCTCGACGGCGTCGCCGACGGCGAGTACATGTACTTCGTCCACGCCTACGCAGTCACCCCCGGACAGCGCACCGACGTGGTGGCGACGACCGACTACGGCGGCGAGCTGGTGGCGGTCGTCGAGCACGACAATGTCCACGGCGCGCAGTTCCATCCCGAGAAGAGCGGAAGCGCCGGGCTGCGCGTGTACGCCAACTTCGCGGCACGCTGTGCCGCAGCGGTTCGCGCCTGAGCGCGGCGGTGCTGGTCATGCCGTCGGTCGACGTGCGCGGCGGCCAGCTGGTCCGTCTGCTTCGTGGTGACTACGCACAGGAGACGCTCTTCGACCAGGATCCCGTCGACCTCGTGCAGTCGTTCGTCGCCGCGGGCGCCCCCCGGGTGCACATCGTCGACCTCGACTCGGCTCGCGGCCGGCCCGACGCCGGCTCCACCGACGTTGTCCGCGCCGCGGTGAGCGCGCTCGTGGAGCTCGGTGCGCATGCCGAGGTAGGCGGAGGGATCCGTGACATGGCCGCCGCGCAGCGGTGGTTCGACCTCGGCGCCGCCTTCGTGGTCATCGGCAGCCTCGCTGTCCGCGATCCCGCCGCAGCCGAGTCGCTGTGTGCTGCGTTTCCGGGGCGCGTTCTGGCCGGGCTGGACGTGAGCGACGGCGAGGCCCGCGCGCAGGGCTGGACCGAGGGCGGTGGCGATGCGCTCGAACACCTCGAACGCTGGAACGAGTGGCCGCTCGCCGGGATCGTGCACACCGCCATCGAGCGCGACGGGACCCTGACGGGGCCGGCGGTCGACACGCTGCGCACCGTGTGCGAGCGATTCCGCGGTGAGGTGCTGGCCAGCGGTGGGGTGACCACGATCGACGACGTCAGCGCGTGCCGCGACGCGGGTGCGGCCGGGGTGATCGTCGGCCGGGCGCTCCATCTCGGGGTTTTCGACCTTCGCAGGGCCATCGAGCAGTTCACGGCCGGGACAGCGTCGTGAGCCTGGCCAAGCGGATCATCCCCTGCCTCGACGTGGTCCGCGGCCGCGTCGTCAAGGGCGTCCACTTCCTCGACCTCCGGGACGCCGGCGACCCCGCCGAGCTGGCCGCGCGCTACGACGCCGACCACGCCGACGAGCTCGTGTTCCTCGACATCACCGCCTCGAGCGACAGCCGCGACATCCTCATCGACGCGGTGCGCTGCACCGCGGACGTCGTCTTCATCCCGCTCACCGTCGGCGGCGGCGTCCGCGGCCTCGACGACATCGATCGTCTCCTGCGCGCCGGCGCCGACAAGGTGTCGCTCAACACCGCAGTGCTCGACCGGCCCGAGCTGATCACCGACTCCGCCGCTCGCTTCGGCGAGCAGTGCGTGGTGGTGGCCATCGACGCGCGACGCAGCGGACAGGGCTGGTCCGTGTTCTCGCACGGCGGCCGCCACGACACCGGTCGTGACGCCGTCGCGTGGGCCCGCGAGGTGGCGGACCGCGGTGCCGGCGAGATCCTGCTCACCAGCATGGACAGGGACGGCACCGTCAGCGGGTATGACCTCGAGCTGACCGCGACCGTCGCTGCGGCGGTGCCCGTCGCGGTCATTGCCAGCGGCGGCGCCGGCGAGCCCGACCACCTCCGCGCGGTGCTCACCGAGGGAGGTGCCGACGCGGCGCTGGCGGCGTCGATTTTTCACTTCGACTCGCATCCGATCCCGGCAACCAAGCGATACCTTGCCGGCGCCGGCGTGGACGTGCGGCTGTGAGCGCGCAGCCTCGCTTCGGCAGCGACGGGCTGGTGCCCGCGGTGGTGCAGGACGCGGACACCGGCGCCGTCCTGATGCTCGCCCACATGAACGACGAGGCCTGGCACCGCACGCTGCGCACCGGGCAGGCGTGGTTCTGGAGCCGGTCGCGCGGCGAGCTGTGGGAGAAGGGCGCCACCAGCGGCAACCGCATGGCGGTGATCGAGGTGCGCCTCGACTGCGACGACGACAGCGTGCTGCTCCGCGTCCATCCAAGCGGTCCCGCGTGCCACACCGGCGAGCCCTCCTGCTTCTTCACGGTCGTGGAGCTGGAGCCGGGTGACTGAGCGCCCCGACGACCTGGCGCTGGCGCTCGAGCTGGCCGACCTCGCCGACGCGATCACCATGGCGCGGTTCCGTGCGTCCGACCTGCGCGTCGACACCAAGCCCGACGACACCCCGGTGACCGACGCCGATCGGCGCGTCGAGCAGATGGTGCGCGAGCGGGTGCAGGCGGCCCGGGCCGGCCACGCGGTGCTCGGCGAGGAGGAGGGGTCGAGCGGCGACGCCGAGTGGCGCTGGATCGTCGATCCCATCGATGGGACCAAGAACTTCGCGCGCGGCGTACCGGTGTGGGCAACGCTCCTGTCGCTGCAGCACCGCGGCGACGAGACGTGCGCGGTGGTCTCGGCGCCGGCGCTGGAGCGGCGGTGGTGGGCGGTGCGCGGCGCCGGCGCCCACGACAAGGACGGACCGCTGCATGTGTCGACCGTCAACCTGCTGGCGAACGCAACCCTGTCGGTGACCGACGTGCGCGACTTCGCGCGCCACGGGCGGGCGGACGGTTTCACGCGCCTGGCGGACGGGTGCCGTGTGGTGCGCGGCTTCGGCGACTTCTGGTCGCACATGCTGGTGGCCGAGGGTGCCATCGACTGTGGGGTCGAGCCGGTCGTCAACGAGTGGGACGTCAGCGCGGTCCGGCTCATCGTTTGCGAGGCCGGCGGCAGGTTCAGCGATTTCGCGGGTGTGGACCAGATCCACGGCGGCAACGTGGTGACCACCAACGGCCTGCTCCACGAGCAGGTGCTGGCGTGCTTGGACGCCTCCGACGGTCCCTGACCCCTAGGCTGGCGAGGTGCGTCCCCTCCGCCAGCGCCCGTCGATCGCCGGCCTCGTGTCCGGCTACGGCCGCGAGCGCCAGCTCGGCCCGTACGCGGCGCTTTTCGCCACCTACGCGGCGGTGACCGGGGTGGGGGTGATCAGCGGCGTGCGCCGAGGCGGTATCCCGCGCCCAACGCTGAGCGACGGCGCGCTGCTGGCGGTGGCGGCGTTCAAGCTGAGCCGGCTGATCACCAAGGACAAGGTTACGGGCTTCGCGCGCGCCCCCTTTACGGAGTTCGTCGAGGAGGGCGACGGCGCCGAGGTCAACGAGGCACCGCGCGGCGATGGCCTGCGCTACGCCATCGGCGAGCTGCTCACCTGTCCGTTCTGCTTCAACCAGTGGGCAGCGACCGCGCTGGGGATTGCCTGGCTGCATGCCCCCAAGGCCACGCGCGACGTCAGCGCGCTGTTGGCCGCATCGGTCGCCGCCGACGTCATGCACGTGGCCTGGACGAAGATCGAATCACAGGCGTAACCGCGTGAGGATCGGCACGCTCCGGCTCGGCCAGGGACGCGCCCCCGCGCTGGTGTCGGGGGACCGCGCCGCCCTGCTGGCGGAGGCCGCCGCGTCCGCGCGCGTCGATGTGCACGGCGTCATCGACACGCTCTCACTGGTGCGCGACTGGACATCAATGGAGCGGCCGTTGCGCACTATCGCGGAGCGGCTCGATGAGCTCTTCGACGGCGGCCTGTCGGCTCATTCGCTCGAAAGCCTGGGCGCACCGATCGCGCGTCCCGGCAAGATCATCGCCATCGGCCGCAACTACGCCGACCACGCGCGCGAGCTCGGCAACGATGTCCCCGCCGAACCGTTGATCTTCGTCAAGTACACGACGGCAGTGAGCGGCCCATTCGATTCCATCCCGCGGCCATCGTTCGTCAACGACCTCGACTACGAGGCGGAGTTGGCCGTGGTCATCGGCCACCGTGGGCGCGACATCAGCGAGGCCGATGCGCTCGACCACGTGCTCGGCTATTGCTGTGCCAACGACGTGTCGGCGCGCACCGCGCAGATGGCCACCGGGCAGTTCGTGCGCGGTAAGTCGTTCGACGGCTTTTGCCCGCTGGGGCCGGCGATCGTCACCCGCGATGAGGTGGGCGACGCGCAGGACCTGCGGATCACCTGCCACGTTGACGGTGAGACACGCCAGGACTCGCGCACGGCCCTGATGATCTTCGCCATCCCCACGCTGATCGCGCACTGCAGCGCGGCGACAACGCTGGAGCCGGGCGACATCATCCTCACGGGGACGCCGTCCGGCGTGGCCATGGGGCGCACGCCACCGCCCTGGCTCCAGCCGGGGCAGCTCTGCGAGGTGGAGATCGAAGGCGTGGGACGGATCGCCAACGAGGTGGTCGCATGAAACACCTCGCAGCGCTTGTTGGCGTCGGTGAGCTCGATCCTGCGAGCGGATGGCGAGGCCGTGGGTGGCACACCGTCACGATGAGGGCCGTATCCGTCATCTCTACCAATACGACGGATTGCCGCGACTTCGGGCGCGGGGCGGGCATCACGTCTGACCCCCCGCCGAACATGGAGGACCAGGGCGGTCCGCACTGCGCAGGCCAGGAGGCGCAAAATGACTACTTGAGGCTTGGCGGCGATGGCTGTGGCGGCCGCCTCAGGCCCCGCCCTAATCCACTAGAGCAGTGAGCTCGCGGACTACCTCGGCAGCGGCCTTCACGTCACCAACGTGCGCAACAGAGAGGCCGGCGTAGCACGCCATCGTGAGCGGGGCCTCTGCCGCCCGGGTCGGTGGAGACGTGCTCCGGTTGCCGGCTACGACAGCCGCCTCCAGCGCCGAGCGAAGAACGCGCACCGGGGCGGGCCAGCCCCCGTCGTTGTCGAAATGGTCGGTGATGACCGCATCGTCGGCAGTGGCGGCGATCAAAGCGCGGACGTAGTCGGCATGCGTGTCGCACTCGGGGCACGTGAGGAAGCGCGTGCCGATGCGCACCGCGTCGGCTCCAGCCGCCATCAGCTCCGCCACGCGCGCCGCACTCCCGATCCCGCCCGCGGCCACAACCGGTACCGACACCGCGACGAGTACTTCTGCGAGCAGGTCGTCGAGCGGCTGGTTACCGCGGACGTGCCCCCCCGCCTCCACCCCCTGGGCGACGACCAGGTCACATCCGGCGGCCTCGGCCGCTCGTGCCTCTGTCGCCGAGCCGATCTGCCACGAGACAAGCGCCTCGGCGGAGTGGGCGGCATCGACGAGGTTCGCGTCGGGCTCGCCCCAGAAGAACTCGGCAACCCGCAGGCCACGAACATCCTCGACGACGTCCGTCACCTCGGGCAGGTACGGGATCAGAAACCCCTTGCCGAGCGCGCCGTCACGCGGCTCGCCGAGGGTGACCCGGCCGGGCACCATGCCGAGGCCACCCGCTGCCTCGACAGCCCTGGCAAGCGCCTCCGTGCCGACACCGCCGAGGGCAGCGAGCTGAAATGGCAGGCTGCACCCGACGAGCTCGGTGAATCGCGTCCGCACAAACCGCTAGTTTGGCAGCCTACCGGGCTGGGAGAGCATCGCGAACCAGGCGAGGCTGCGCTCCCTTGGAGGAGTTGACCGATCGGCCGCCGCGTGTCCGCCGGCACGGGGCAACCTGTCTGTGCCAGGCGGACGCACTTGGAGAACGGCTATGGCAGTGCAGCAGTGCCCGTCATGCGGGGAATGGGTCGACGACACGGCGGCGGAGTTCTGTCCGACGTGCGGCGAGGCGATTGATCCCGAGTCGGTCAGCCGCTAACCTCGCGGAGCGTCAGCGGGCGCCGGCGCCCTCGCCGACCGGCAGCTGCGCGTCGATCCACGCCTGCAGCGCGTCGCCGGACTCCCAGGACGTGATTAGCGCGTAGCGCGGCTCCGGACCGGGATTGTGCACCACATGCCAGAGCCGCTGGGTGTCGATGATGAACTGCATGCCCTTGTGCAGCGGGATCCGCGACTCGGTGCTTTGGTCCTCCTTGTCCTCGCGGAGGATGAAGGTGGCGTTGTTGTCGGTCAGCTCAAGCCACGAACGCACCACCCAGCCCTCGCCCTCGGGATTGAGGCGGTTGTTGTCGTCGAGGTGCAGCTGGCGGCGCGCGAACGGCTCGTCGCTGGGGTTGAGCTTGATGACGCGCACGCGCCCGTACCGCGAGCCCACCGCCTCGACGTAGCGCACGAACGACGGCGCGATCTCGCGGTTCTTGGTCCAGATTCCGTCCTTGTCGGGCTTGCCGTGGTCCCAGAAGCCGGCGCACTCCATCTCGCCGAGAGCCGAGGCCAGCGGCGCGAAGTTGGTGTCTCCCCCGCTCTTCCAGTCCATGTACTCGAGGCCCATCCACTCGCTCTGCGGGATCTCTGGGCCGTCGTAGTCACGCAGGATGACAAAACCCTTCTCGTCGAAGACCGGCAGCTTGTGGTGGGCCATGGTGGGAGTGACTCCTGTGGTGATGAGCGCTCCCTAGGGTACGACGGGCGTCGCGGTCCGGGTCGCCGCTAGGCTTGCCCGGTGATCGACGCCTCGGCCGCCGCTCTCCAGGAAGAGCTGGCGTTCGCCAACGAGCTGGCCGACGCCGCCGACGCCATCTCCATGAGCCGCTTCCGCGCGCTCGACCTGGTGGTGACCACGAAGCCCGACTTCAGCCCGGTCACCGAGGCCGACCACGGCATCGAGCGAGCGCTGCGCGAGCGGATCGGCAGCCACAGGCCCACGCATGCCATCGTCGGCGAGGAGTTCGGCGGCGAGGTGTCCGCCCGCAACGGCTGGCGCTGGGTCATCGATCCCATCGACGGCACCAAGAGCTTCGTGCGCGGGATGGAGACGTGGGGCACGCTGATCGCGCTGCAGCACGACGGCATCTCGATGGTGGCGGTGGCCTCGACGCCGGCGGACGGGCATCGTCACGCCGCCGTGCGCGGCGGCGGCGCCACCGCCAACGGCCATCCGATCAGCGTGTCGCGGGTTGACAGCGTCGCCCAGTCGATGGTCGCCCACAGCTCGGTGCGCGGGTTCCAGCGCGTCGGCCTCTGGGCCGAGCTCCTCGACATCACCAGGCTCTGCTGGGAGGCCCGCGGCCTGGGCAACACGCATTCGCACCTGGCGGTCGCCCGCGGCATCGCCGACATCGGCTGGACCTCGCGCGCCAACCTGTGGGATTACGCCGCGCTCTCACTGATCGTCGAGGAGGCCGGCGGCCGCTTTCTCGATCGCTCCGCCGACGGGCCGCTGGGAGGGACTGGTCTCTCGACCAACGGCCTGCTCCACGACGAGGTGCTGGCGATCACGCACGCCGACCGACCTCTCGGCGGCTGAGCCTCAGAGGCGCGCCCCATGGTCGGACGGCGAACCGGGCCGCACAGGCGCGGTGGTATTACTTCGGTTGAGATGAATGAGCCGACCTTCTCCACAGATGCGGTTGCGCCGGCCTAGCTGGAGGGCGCCGGCCCACCACAGCCCGCTGGGGTGGACGGCGCCAAGCTTCCTGGTCTTCACCGTCCTGCGGCTTCCGTCCTTCTTCGAGCCGCACTGGTACACGGACGAGGCGAGCTACGTCAACGTCGCCAAGTCGCTGCTGCGCGGCCGTGTGCTCTACAGCCAGATCTGGAACAACAAGCCACCGCTGCAGTCGTGGACGATCGCCACCGAGGTGCGCTTCTTCGGGGCGAGCGAGTTCGGCCTGCACCTGCTCACCTATCTCACCGGTCTCGCCGCGCTCGCCGCGGTTGCCTACGCGGGCACCAGGATCCTCGGTATGCGGCGCGCCTGCATGGCCACGCTGCTCTGCGCGATCGCGCTCGGGTTGCCCGTCGTCGACGCCGAGCTGGCCCTTCCCGAGAGCCTGCTGATCGCGCCGGTCACCTGGGCGGGTGCGCTGTTGCTGGTGCGCATCGATCCGCGCCGTGTGGTCAGCGTGCCGCCGCATCGTCTCGCGATCTGGCCGTTCGTGGTCGGCGCGCTCGTTGCCGCCGGCATCGCCTACCAGCAGACGGTGGTCGCTGAGGCAACCGCGTTCGGGCTCATCATCGCGCTGAGCCCGCGGACCCGCTGGCGCGACCTGATGGCGTACGCCGGAACCGTGGTGGCGATCACGGCCGCCTGGCTAGCTGTGGCGATCGTCACCGCCGGTGCGGGCCGGGTTGCCTTCGCGCTGGTCGGTTTCTACATCCCCTACACGCGCTCCGTGCTGCCGTCCGCGGGCAGCGGCGTGGTCATGCACATCGCCGAGGTGGGAGTCGCCGCGATCCTGCTGTGCGTCGGTGCGTTCCTCTGTCGGCGGCTGAGCACTGCTGCCTGGGCTGTGCTGTTGTGGGCGGGGGCCGCGTTGCTCGTCGCCGCCATGGCGGGTCAGCCGTACGCGCACTACCTCACCGCCGCCGCAGCCCCCGTGTCTCTCGCGGTGGCCGCGGTTCCCCTGCCCAACCGCCTGCGCAGATTCAGCCGCACCGACGCGCTGCGGCTTGGCCCCGCCGTCGCCGCCCTGGTGATCGCGGCCGCGCTGGCCAGGGTGACCGGGCTTGACTGGATCCCCGAGGCGGCGCCCTCACCGGCGCAGAACGCGACCCGCACGCTCACCCAGTACTACGGCGGCGCCGTGCGGGCGGCATTCAGCGGTGACGACTCCGACTGGGACGGACAGTTCGACTCGCACGTGCCCGCCGACACGGCGGTGGCGTCGTGGATCTCGCAGCACGGCTACGCGGGCGCCTCCGCGGTGGTCTGGTCATCGGACTCGTGGGTGTACTCACTGGCGGATCTCGACGTGCTCATGCCCACCCCGCCGATCTACAACGACGAGGTGCTGCTTGGCAACAACGGGCCGGTGGCCACCGCGGTGGCCACCATCAAACCCCTGCTGATCATCGTCTCAGCGGACGCAGAGAGCCAGTGGCCGGAGATCATCGGCATTCTCGCTGGCGGCGCCTACCAGCGTGTCTTCGGCAGCGGCCAGGTGGCCATCTGGCTGCGCAACGGCTCGTAGACTGTGCGGGTGAGGAACCTGGGCGGCGGATCCGCCGGTGCCGCGTCGGTCGGCGAGGCAGTGACAGCCGGCAGAGGTACGCTGGGCCTCGGTGGCGCGGCGCGCATCTTCTTCGAATACGGAAGCCCGCGACTGATGGCCATCGCCGCCGGCGTCGCGGTGGTCGCGCGCATGCTGGTCGGCCACCTCCCTTGGGCCGACCTGGTCGTGGTCGGCGCGATCCTCGCGGTGGAGCCGTTCGCGGAATGGCTGCTGCACGTTTTCGTGCTCCACTTCAAGCCGCGCACGATCGGGAGCAGGCGCCTCGACCGCTCTTCGCCAAGCGCCACCGCATGCACCACCGCGACCCGCGCAACATTCCGCTCGTCTTTGTGCCGCTGCCGGTTTTGGCGGGGTTCTTCGTGCTGCTCGCGGCGGTCGGCGGGCTGGGTTTCCCTGATCACCGCCTCGGCCTCACCGCGTTCGCGACGATGACCACGTTCCTGCTCGGCTACGAGTGGTCGCACTACCTTATCCATTCGCCGTACGTGCCCCGCACCGCAGCGTTCCGGGCGGTGTGGCGAGCGCACACCCTCCATCACTACAAGAACGAGCAGTACTGGTTCGGCGTCACCAACCCAGTGGCCGACTACGTGCTGCGCACCCATCCAGCCAAGAACGCGGTACCGACGTCGCCGACCGCGCGCACGCTCGGCGTCGACGACGAGCTCACCCTGCTGACCGCGCCCGCCTGACGCCGCGCGGCGGATTCCTCAGCGGCTAGAGGTGGATCCCGCGCATCAGCATGCCGAGCGCGTACGCCTCAGCCGTGACCGGGGCTTCCTCCTTGGCCTCGCCGTCCTTGTCCTTGGAGCGGCCGCCGCTGTCGGGGAGCATGTGGTAGGCCGCGCTCATGATCAGGTTGTGCAGGCCGGGCGCCGTCGCATGGGTCAGCTCGCCGAACTTGCCGAGCCGCGTCGACACCTCGTGCGGGCGGGTGATCATCGCCTGCACCACCATCTCCGCCGCCTCCTCCGGGCTGATGGTGGGGAAGTTTTTGTAGATCCCGGTCGGGGCGATCATCGGGGTGCGCACCAGTGGCATGTGCACGGTGGTGATGTCGACGCCGTCGGCGGCCACCTCGGGCGCGAGGCAGCGTGAGTAGGCGTCGAGCGCGGCCTTGCTGGCCACGTACGCCGCAAAGCGCGGCGGGTACGTCTGGCCGCCGATCGAGGTGATGTTGATGATGTGACCGCTGCCGCGCTGGCTCATGCTCGGCAGCGCCGCCATGATCAGCGCGATGGCGCCGAAGTAGTTGAGCTGCATGGTCCGCTCGAAATCGTGGAAGCGATCGAGCGAGTCCATCACCGAGCGGCGGATCGAGCGCCCCGCGTTGTTGATGAGCACGTCGACGCGCCCGTGTTCCTCGATGACTCCGTGGAGCATCTCCTTGCACGCGGCCGGGTCGCTGAGGTCGGTGGGGCGCAGCTGCACGGTGCCGCCGAGCGCCTCCACCTCGGCCTTCATCTCCTCGAGCTTCTCGACGCCGCGAGCGACTCCGATGATCGTCGCCCCCGAGCCGGCCAGGGCGCTGGCCACGGCGCGGCCGATCCCGCTCGACGCACCGGTGATCACCACCACCTTGTCGCCGGCGACGCGACGGATGTTGTGCGCGGTGGGCAGGTCGGGGTCGAGGTGGCGCTCCCAGTAGTCCCACACCTTCCAGGCGTAGTCGTGCAGGTGCGGGACGCGGATGCCGCTGCCGGCGAGCGCCTCCTGGGCCTGCGCGGCGTCGAACGTCGCCGGGTAGTCCATGTACTCGAGCGCGGTCTCGGGGATGCCGAGACGGTCGAGCACCTGCTGGCGCACCCGCTTGATGGCCGGGAGATCGCCGACCACCTTGAGCGTGTCGCCAGGGATCATCTTGGTCATGCGCCGGTCGAAGCGCAGCGCGAACTCCGGGGCGTGGGCGGCGCGGCAGAACGTGTTGAGCGTGTCTCCGAGCGAGAGCGGCTTGGGATCGACGAGGTGGAAGGCGCGGTTGTCGAGACCGTCGAGGTGGGCGATGTGGTCCATGGCGCGGGCCACGAAGTCGACGGGCACGAGGTTGAGCGGGCCGCCCTCGGGACCGACGAACGGTGCCCATTGTGGGAACTGGCTGCGCAGCGTCTGGATGAGCTTGAACGCGTAGTACGGGCCGTCGATGCGGTCGGCCTCGCCGGTCTCCGCCGAGCCGATCACCATGCCCGGCCGGTACACCCGCCAGGGCACGGTGGCCTCGTCGCGCACGATGCGCTCGGCCTCGTACTTCGTGGAGAAATACGGGTGGTCGAGCTCCTGGCCCTCCGCGAACATCTGCTCGGTAAAGACGCCGTTGAAGCGGCCGGCGACGGCGATCGAGCTGACGTGGTGGAGGCGCGCAGCGCCGATGGCGTTGGCGAACTCGACGGTGTGGTGTGTGCCATCGATGTTGGCCCGGGCAGTGTCGTCCTCCGATGCCGTCAGGTCGTACACCGCGGCGAGGTGGAACACGGTGGCGCCGCGGAGCCGGTTGCGGTCCTCCGCGGCCATCGCCAGGCCGCGCTCGGCGATGTCACCGAACACCGCGCGCAGCCGGGTGCCCTGGGGATCGAGCCGGTCGCGCAGCGCGGCAAAGCGGTGCCGCGAGCCGGGCCGGACCAGGACGTTGATCTCGCCCTCGCGCGCCAGCAGCAGCGGGATCAGCTGCTTGCCGATGAACCCGGTGGCACCGGTGACAAAGTACTGCACCACGACCTCCTCGCCCGCATCCGCACAGCGGCCCTGTGCGACGCGGAGAATAGCCCGCGGAACCGTCCGCCGTACCGTCGCGCCACAATTGACATCCACGTCAATTTTGTCCGGAGGCCTGTCGCGCCATGCCTGAAGCCGTCGTCGTCGCCGCCGGTCGCTCGCCGATCGGGCGCGCCGTGAAGGGGTCGCTGGTCAACGTCCGCGCGGACGACCTCGGCGCCCACATCGTCATCAAGGTGCTCGAGACGCTGCCCGAGCTCGACCGCTCGGAGATCGAGGACCTCATCTGCGGCTGCGGCCTGCCCGGTGGCGAGCAGGGGTTCAACCTCGGACGGGCGGTAAGCATCCTCGCCAACCTCGACGTCCCCGGCACGACCATCACCCGCTACTGCTCGAGCTCCCTGCAGAGCACGCGGATGGCGGCCCACGCCATCAAGGCCGGCGAGGGCGACGCCTTCCTCTCCGTCGGCATCGAGTGCGTCTCGCGCTTCATCAACGGGATGAGCGACAACCCCCAGAACGAGAACGAGCTGCTCAAGCCCGGCAACACGCATGGCTACCCCGACATCTACATCGCCATGGGGCAGACCGCCGAGAACGTGGCCCGCCGCGAGGAGATCTCCCGCGACGAGCAGGACAAGTTCGCGCTGCGAAGCCAGCAGCGCGCCGTCGCCGCCCAGGACAGCGGCTTCTTCGATCGCGAGATCATCCCCGTGCCGCTCGGCGACGGTGCCGGCGAGATGACCAAGGACGACGGCCCGCGCCGCGAGACCAGCCTCGAGAAGCTGAGCAGCCTGGCGCCCGTGTTCCGCGAGGAGGGCACCGTCACCGCCGGAAACTCCTGCCCGCTCAACGACGGCGCCGCAGCCGTGCTGGTGATGTCGGATGAGAAGGCCCGCGGCCTCGGCCTCGAGCCGATGGCTCGAATCGTCGCCTCGACCGTCGCCGCGATTCGGCCGGAGATCATGGGCCTCGGGCCGATCCCCGCGATCCGGGCGCTGCTCGAGCAGACCGGGATGGGAATCGACGACGTCGACATCGTCGAGATCAACGAGGCGTTCGCGGCGCAGGTCATCCCCGCCGCGCGCGGCATCGGCATCGAACCCTGGGACGAGCGCTTCAACCCCCACGGTGGCGCAATCGCGCTCGGCCATCCCTTCGGCATGACCGGCGCGCGCATCCTCTGCACGCTCCTCAACGACCTGCGCACGCTCGACAAGACCATCGGGCTGGAGACCATGTGCGTCGGCGGCGGCATGGGCATGGCCATGGTGGTGGAACGCCTCAACTAGACTCGCGGCCCATGCGCGGCACCGCACGGCTCCTCCTGCCCGGCGCCGCCTGCCTCGCCCTGCTCTGCGGCTGCGGGCCGGCGCCGCCGGGCACGCCGACGTCCGCGCCGGCGACGCCGAGCGCCGTCGCCAACGGGAGCGGCTCCGCGGCAGCCACCGCAAGCGCCACCTCCGGTGGCGGGCCGACCCAGGCGGAGTTGGCGAAGGTGGAGGGGCTGCTCTACCCCTCTGCGCCCGGCGGTGGCGATTGCCTCTCGAGCAGCCCCGGTCCGGCGTCGGTGCTGGCCTGTCCGGTCACCCAGCGGCTGGCCTCCGCCCTGTCCGCCGCCCTGGCCAACCCCAATGGCGCCGCCGATCCTCTGTGCGGCTGCCAGGCCATCGACGCCCACCAGACAGTGACGTACGCCCCCGGGGTGCCCAAGGGCGCCGGGACCATCCATGTCAGCGCCTTCGGCGCGCCCCAGGTCGCTTACCTGGTGGTCTCCGCGGCCGGCCAGTTCCTGGTCGACGACGTCATCTATTGCAGCCCGTCACCACACACCATCTACGGGACGGCCGTCACCGCCTGCTGAGCGCGGCCGCTCAGCCGGGTTCGGCGCCGACCGCGACCGGGCGTGAGCGGTCGCTGATCCACTCGCTCCACGAGCCCGGGTAGAGCGCGGCGGGGATGCCGGCGATGGCCAGCGCCAGGACCTCATGGGCGGCCGTGACACCCGAGCCGCAGTAGGCACCGACCACGCCATCTCCGTCCGCCCCCAGCTCGGCGAAATGGGCTCGCAGCTCGGCGGGCGCCAGGAAGGTGCCACCGGGGCCGAGGGTGGCGGTCGTGGGCGCGCTGCGGGCGCCCGGGATGTGCCCGGCGACTGGGTCGATCGGCTCCGTCTCGCCGCGGTAACGCTCGGCTGCGCGGGCGTCGAGGAGGACGCCCTCGCGGGCCAGGCGAGCGGCCGCCGCGGAGTCGAGGACCGGCATCGCACCGGGGGCGGCGGCGAAGTCGCCGCCGGCAGCGGCGACCGCCTCGCTGCTCAGCGGCTGCCCGGCGGCGGTCCAGGCGCCGACGCCGCCATCGAGGACGCGCACGTCGCGGTGGCCGTGGTGGCGCAGCAGCCACCAGGCGCGGGCCGCGCTCAGCCCACCGCCGGCGTCGTACACGACCACCGTCGACCCGCTGGTCACACCGGCCCGCCGCATCGCGCTCTCGAAGACGGCCGCCTCGGGGAGGGGGTGGCGGCCTCGGCCACCGCCCGGCGGTCCGGCGAGGTCGCGATCGAGGTCGACGAAGCATGCTCCGGGGAGGTGTCCACGCCGGTAGTCGCCGGCACCGGGCGGCCCGGTCAGGCTCCAGCGGACGTCGAGCAGGACCAGAGGCTCGGCGCCGTCCATGAGGGCGGCAAGCTCGGCGACTGCGATGGTGGGACCTTGCTCTGCGCCGGAACCCGGGAGGTCCGCTGGACGTTCTGTCATCATGAACCGGCGCACATATGTACTTCCGCGCGGCTTGGATCGGTGACCTCATGGTACGGTTCGATTCGATGATTTCTCGCCGAATTCTCCTGCTCGCCGCCACGTTTGGCGGCGTGGGCATCCTGGCCGGCTGCTCCGCCCCGGTCGCGGGGGGCGGCCCCGCCTCCAATGGCAGCGCCAACGCTGTGCTCGCCGCGGCCGCGCCTGACGTCACCGTCACGCCCGTCGACCACGCCACCGGTGTGGCGCTGGACGCCCCGGTGACGGTCACCAGCAACATCGGCACCCTGACCTCGGTGAGCGTCACCAAGGTCGGCGGCGCCGCCGTCCCCGGCGCCATCGCGGATGACGGACGGACCTGGACGGCCAGCGACGGCCTCGATCTCGCCGCCCAGTACCAGGTGACCGCGAACGCCAGCGGCCCCGGAGGCACGCACACCTCGACCGCCGTGACCTTCGCCACGGTGCGCTCGGTGTCGGCACGCCTGCTCACCACCAGCACGCCGGATGACGGCGCCACCGTCGGCGTGGGCGCTCCCGTCGACCTGCACTTCAACACCTCGGTGCCGCAAGCGCAGCGCGCCGCGCTGGTGCAGCACCTCCACGTCGTCTCCAACCCGCCCCAGACGGGCGGCTGGCACTGGTTCGACGGCGCCAGCCTGCACTACCGGCCCGAGAATTACTGGCAGAGCGGCACCACGGTCACGGTGACCGCCAACTTCCACGGCCTCAACGCCGGCAATGGCGTGTACGGCCTGGCCAGCTGGACGAAGAGCTTCACCGTCGGCGCCAAGCACGTGTCGATGATCGATGACACCACGCACACGATGAAGGTGTACACCAACGACCAGCTGGTGAACACCTGGCCGGTCAGCCTCGGCAAGTCCGGGTTCCGCACCCTCGAGGGCACACTGGTGGTGCTCTACAAGGCGCAGAAGGTGATGATGGATTCGTGCAGCACCTTCGGTGGGGCCGCCTGCCATCCCGGCGGTGCGAACTACTACCACGACTACGTGTACTGGGACACCGCGGTGTCGACCAACGGCTTCTTCATCCACGCGGCGCCGTGGTCGGAGGGCTCGCAGGGGTTCGCCGACGTCTCACACGGTTGCATCAACCTGAGCACGTCGCATGCCGCCACCTATTACAGCTACGCGATCCCCGGCGACGTGGTGATCATCAGCCACACCGGCAACATCGCCGACCTCTCCAACGGCGAAGCCGACTGGCAGATCCCCTTCGCGCAGTGGGACAACAGCGGCGTTGCGCAGGGGTCGAACACCGCTCCCCCCTCGACTGCCGGCGGTCCCTAGCGCAGATCGCGCCGCCCGCCGAGGTGGGTTGGCTAAGCTAGCTCGCGATGTCCATGCGCTACACGATGCGGGTGCTGCGTGCCAACCGCGTCTGGGGCCGCGTCGCGCGCGAGCGCCTCACTGAGCCGATCCACCTCAACCTCGCCTCGGCGGCGGTATGGGCGTTGGGCTCGTACACCCGCAAGATCGACTGGGATCTCATCTACAAGCAGCCGTACGCCTACAGCGTGCTCAAGGCGGCGCGCTTCGCCAAGTACCGTGACATCCACACCGTCAGCCTGCTCGAGTTCGGTGTGGCGAGTGGCGCCGGCCTGATGAACATGGCCGAGATAGCCCGCCATGTCGGCGAGGAGCTCGGCATCAACTTCCGCCTCTACGGCTTCGATACCGGCCAGGGCATGCCCCCCGCGCGTGACTACCGCGACCATCCGGAGTACTACCAGCAGGGCGACTTCCGCATGGACCTCGACGCGCTGCGCGCCAACCTGCCCGCCAACACCAAGCTGGTGCTTGGCGACCTCAACGAGACCATCCCCGCGTTCCTGCAGTCGCTGCCCAGGGGTGAGCCGATCGGCTTCGTGTCGATCGACGTCGACTACTACTGGTCGACGGTAGAGGCCCTGCGCGTCCTCGACGGCGCCCCAGAGCAGTACCTGCCGACCACGGTCATGTACCTCGACGACGTGCTCTTCGACGGACACAACCGGTGGCAGGGTGAGCTGCTCGCGATCGAAGAGTTCAACGCTGCCCACGATCGCCGCAAGATCGAGCTGGCCGCGCTGCTGCCGACGCAGCGCATCTTCCGCAATCCGCAGTGGTTCCGGCAGATCTACTCGCTGCACGTGATGGACCACCCGGTGCGGTCGGAGGTCCGCTCCTCCTCCACCAGCCGCCACATCCCCAACCAGTACCTCGTCGACCGCGGCCACGCCGACACGTTCGAGGTGCCCGTCAGCCGCTAGCCCGGCGGCGCAGTCCCAGGGTGCGGCGCAGGATCGCCTTCTCCTCGTCGTCGGCCGTCCGGAGCAGAATCAGCACGGCTGCGTAGATCACCGCTGCCACCGCGGTGACCGCGAGCACGGCAAAGCGGCCGTGGGGATGGACGAACGCGATGAAGCCCCCCATCACCAGGCCGGCGATGAGCGGCTTCCAGCAGATGTGCACCAGCCGCAACGTGCCCAGCGCGCCGCGCAGCGCGAACCATCCCGCCGCCACCAGGCCGACCTCGGTGGCGACTGTCGCCCAGCTTGCCCCGATGTAGCCGAACTGCGGGATCAGCACCATGTTGAGCGCGAAATTGATGGCCAGCCCGCACAGCGCCACGTAGGCGTACAGCTTCTGGCGGTTGATGGCGTTGAAGATGGCCGCGAAGGTGTTGTCGACGAACATGACCGCGATGGCGATGCCGAGGATCTGCAGCGCGGCGGCGCTCTGCGGGTACAGGCCCAGGATCTCGTTGAACTGAGGCGCCAGGAGGAAGATACCGACGCTGATCGGCCAGCCCATGATCGCCAGGCCCTTGAACAGCTTCTCCGCCGCGGCCAGCACCCGGTTGGGTGCGTTGCGGTAGTAGATCGACAGCACCGGGAAGATCACCGTGCGCAACGTCGCTGGGATGAACAGCAGCGCCTCGAAGGGGCGGTACGCGAACGTGTACCAGCCCACCTCCGCGTAGGAGCGGTAGTGCTGGAGGATGGGAACGTCGAGCTTGAAGTACACGGTGGTGAGCACGTAGGTGATCGCCAGCGGGATGCCGGCGCGGATCCACGTGCGGAAGAGGTTCACGTCCAGCTCCCAGCGCGGGCGCAGGATGCGCGTGCCAAGCAGGACCGCGATGAAGTACACGGTGGCGAACGCGTAGCCGGCGACGTACGCCCACAGGAAGAAGCCGGTGCCGGCGTGGATGTGTGCTCCGATCAGCGCCAGGACAAGCACCACCGCTGTCTCGGGGATGATCTCGGCAACCTCGAAGTTGAGCCGCTGCAACGCGTACAGGGTGCTGCGCAGAAGCAGCGAGTAGCCGCTCACCACGAGCAGCGCGAAGCCGGGCAGCAGGAGGGACTCGATGCCCGAGAACCACAGGCACCCGGCCAGCAGCGGCAGCGCCACCGCCACCAGGAACAGCTTGATCGAGGCGACGTTGTTGAAATAGCGAGCCAGGTGCTGCGGGTCGCGCGCCCCCTCGCGGATGTACAGCGCGGTGAAACCGATGTCGACAACCGCGCTGACCAGGGCAGTGTAGGTGACCACCGTCTGCATCTGTCCGAATCGGGTGTCACCGAGCGCGTTGCCGATGGCGACGACGCCGATGAGCGCGAGCACCCGCGACGCGACGCGCGCCAGCAGTATGAGGATGGTGAAGCGGAGCGCCCTCGACCCGAGCCCGCCGGTGGAGTCAGTCGTGACGGTGCCGGGCGTCTGCGGCGGCGTCGTCTCCTGCAAGGTGGCTCATTCTACGAATGCAATCGACGCTGCAAGCGGGTTTCGCGACGTACCCACTCCTCGTCGCCCGCGTCTCCCCCACCGCCCAGCCTCGACCACCAGCGGCCCAGCTCGCTGCGGGTGCCGCGCACGCTGCGGCACACCTCGAGCGCGGTGCCGAGATCGCCGGCGCGCTCCAAGCGGATGGCGAAACCGCGGGCGGCGCGCAGGTCGCGGGGGTCCTCGACGTGAAGACGCCGCCACAGCTCGAGCGCCTCCTTCATCTCGCCGCGCCGCTGCAGGACGACGGCGAGGCGGTGCGCGGCTTGACGCGCCCACGGATCGATGCCGGCGTCGATGGTGCTGCGCAGTTCCACCTCGGCGGCGTCGGCGAGCCCGTGGCGCTGGAGGTGGCGCGCGAGGTGGTACGGGTCGGCGGCGTGGGCGGGACGGATGCGCTCGCCACCAACGTGGGCGGCCAGGCGGGCGCCCACCACCACGGTGCTGACGATGTCCTGGAGGTTGTGCTCCACCACCCCGGCGACGACCGCGGGCCGTGCGCCGCGCAACCACGCGCGATAGCGTCCCGGCGCCTCGATGCCGGGGACGTCGTCGACGCGGTGGTGGTTGAGCAGCGACATCTCGGCGTGGCGCAGGGTGCAGGCACCGAGTCGCTCCCGGAAGAGGCGGCGGACCGGGCCGAGCAGGTCGCCGTGGAGGCGCGGCTCGACGCCGGTGGGGTCGAGGCGGTTGAGGGTGCATCGCGCCGCCAGGACGGGGATGTCGAAGCTGCGCCCGTTGTAGGTCAGCCAGAGGCGATGGCTGCGGATGCGCTGTGCGATGGCGGTGAGCATGGCCGCCTCGTCGCCGGGGTCGACGAGCAGGAACTGCTCGCACTCGAGCACCTCGCCGCGCTGGACGCCGAGGGCCACCAGGAAGGCCATGACGCCGCTACCGCGCAGGCCTAGGCTCTCGATGTCGAGCACGCCGACGCCCTCGCCGCTCACCCAGGCGGGGCCGCCGTCACCGGAGGGATGGCCGAGCAGCGCGAGGAGGTCAGCGACCGGCGGTGCCGCTGCGAGGCCGGCGGCCTCGAGGTAGGGGACGAGGTCGACGGTGTGGGGGCGGACGAAGGTGGCGCCCGCCGCCGTCTCGACCACGCGGAAGCCGAGCTCGGCAGCGCGCCCGCCGAGGTCAGGCTCGGGCGGCCTGGGGCGGGGAGCGAATGCGCCAGTGCCGCCGAGCTGGGCGATGCGCGCGCGCAGAGCGCTGACGGTGGCCGCCCTGGCGTCGATCACCCGCGCAGGGTAGCGAACACCTGTTCGCCTGGCAACGGGGTTGCGGGGTTTGGCAGGGCGCCGCGCACGCCCTGCCATCCCCCTACCGGGGCGCTACGGCGTGTAGGCGCCTCCGAAGATGTCGCTGTTGCCGAACCGCGGCGGGCAATCCGTCGCCGGCGACGGCTTGGGCAGGCGAGTGACGGCCAGGAACGACTGCCGGTAGGCGTTCATCACCGGGCAGACCTGCGCCGCTCTCACGTCGTTCCACACCGCCACGCCCGATGTCCGCGTCGCGGACACGTAGTTGTAGTCGCCGAGGAACTCGCAGCACAGGTTGTTCTCCGACGAGCCCCGCGCGTCACCGACCGCGCCGCGATGCAGGGTTCCGAAGCCGCTCAGCGTCTGGTCCACCTGGGAGACGCGCGCGTGGCGGACCACGCCCTGCATCGGGCGCGGCGTCGAGGTGGTCTCACGCCACGGCGCGATGAAGGCGTCGTAGGTGAGGTACACGTTGGTGCCGTCGGGTGAGATGGCGATGGCCGGGAAGTCCGGACGGTCACCGCCCTGCTGCGCAGCCACCGCCTCTGTCCAATGCCGCCCGCCATCCGAACTGGTCCGCACCAGAGCCTTCTCGTGGTTGAGGCCCTGGCGGGCGTCCGACCAGGTCATCACGATCTGGTCGGTGGCGTCCTTGCCGGTCGGGGCGCCGTTGGCGATGTCGATGCTCGGATCGCTGCCCGTGCGCGCGCCGGCAATGCCGTCGAAGGTCAGGCGCGGATCGCCATTGGCGACGTGCACCGGGTCCGTCTTGCCGACGTCGATGACGCTGGTCACCGTGCGCGGGGCCTCGAAGGTGCGGCCGCCGTCGAACGAGCGCGCCAGCATCTGTGCCGAGGTGCCCGGGTAGTTGTCCGAGAGCCACATGACGTACACCACGCCGTGGCTGTCGGTGCGGATGGTGCAGCCGCTGGGACCTGCATTGCCACTGGAACCGGGCAGGATGGTCACCGGGTTGGACCAGCTGCTGCCGCCGTTGGTCGAGCGCGCGAACACCAGCGGCGGCTGATTGTCGACGGCGTTGAACGACGCCCAGCATAGGTAGGTGTTGCCGAAGTAGTCGCTGCTCGACGCGTTGTCGGCCCACAGCGCCTCCTTGTCACTGAAGATGGTGGGGTCGAGCTGGCGCGAGGCCACCACCGGTGCCATCCAGGCGTTCTTGGCACCCGCCGCGGCGTTGGCGACGTTGTCGGTGCGCGAGACCGCGATGCCCTCAGCGCCTTGCGGGATGGTGGTGCTGGTGAGGAAATCGGAGGTCAGGCTTGCGTAGTAGAGGCGCGACCCGTTCGACCACGAGAACCCATGAGGGCCGGGCTTGGGGCCGAATGCCAGCGCCGGGTCGCCGTCTCCCACCAGCCCCTTCTCATAGAACTTCGGCACGGTGCCGATCGGGCCGACCTTGGGCGTCCCGGTGCGCGCGCTCCACCCCGTGTAGGTAGGCTCGGTGTAGCTCGTGCCACCGTTGAACGAGAAATAGACACCGTTGTCTGAAATACCCGGCGTGAATGAGCAGTGGCTGCCGTTGCACGGAGCGTTGTCGATCTCATCGTTGGAGCCCGACACGACCACGTTGGGATGTGTGGGGTCAATGGCGACGGAGACCGCGGGCTCATTCTGTTTGTTGCGCGGAAAGTGCGTGCTGGGGCTGCCGACGTTGACGCGCGTGTCGCGCGTGTTGTGGTCGCTCGCCGTCGCCGCTCCACCCGAGCCGGCGTTGAGCGCCAGAACCACGGGGATCATGCCGAACACCATCAGGCTGCGTCGCATCGCGGTACTTCCTCCACCCTTACGTGTACGTGCGGCTCAGGAGTATCCGCGATTCGAGGCGAGGACTTCAATCGTCTCTACCCCGGCAAGACCACCGAGCGACCGACCGGCGGATGCTGAGCAGCGCCGTTGCGACCGTATACTGCGAGGGCAGCGCAAGCTGCATCCCCCTTCCTGTGGAGCGGTTGGCGGTTCGTCCGCCGACCGCTCCCTCAGGGGCTTCTCCGTTGTGCTTTGCGCACGCCCGGCGGCTCGCGTGCGATGCCGCGGCCCCTCCCTAGAATCGCCCGATGGCCCGTCCCCTGACCGTCGCCTCCGTCGCCTGGTCGGTGGCCATCGCCTCCGCGATCACCGGACTCCTGCTGCCCAGCCCGCAGGAGCGCGTCTCACTCGGCCTCTTCGCCTTTGCCGTGGCCGTGGGCCTGTCGGTGGCCATCGTGCTGATCGCGGACGGCCTGCGCCACCGTGCCCGGCACGGTGCCGGCGTGGCCGGGGCTCAGTCGCCGCTCGGACGCCTCGAGTACCTGCCGGCGGTGACCACCCGGACCAAGCTCATCCGCTGGCGGGGCGGGCGGTCCCGGGTGGCGCGGCGGCGGACCGGCACCAATGCACCGGGATCCCTGCACCTCACGGGGTCAGCGTATCCACCGCGCGCCAGCAGTACCAGGCAGCCGCGGACCGATGCGGTCGAAGCGAGTCCCCGAGCGTCGTGAGCTCCTTCGCGGTGGGCATCGCCGCCTGCCCGTGTATCAGCGTCCAGCCCTTGCGCACGCCGTAATCGTCGACCGGCCAGATGTCCGGGCGGCGCAGGTCGAAGAGGAGGAACATCTCAGCCGTCCACCGCCCCACCCCGCGCACCGCGGTCAGGCGGGCGACCACCTCGTCGTCGGGCATGCTCGCCAGCTGGTCGAGCGGGATGGTGCCGTCGCTGATCTTGGTGGCCAGGTCGATGAGCGCTGCCGCCTTGGCCCCGGACAGGCCGGCGGCGCGCAGCGTCTCGACGGGGCTGGCCAGCACGGCGTCAGGCGTGGGCGGGTCGGTGCCGTAGATGGCGAGGAAGCGGCCGTGGATGGCGGCGGCGGCACGGCCGGCCAGCTGCTGGTAGGCGATGGCCCGGGCCAGGGCGTTGAAGGCATCGCCGCTGGGCGGGCGCGGCGCGAACGGCCCGGCGGCGCGGACCACGGGTGCGAACGCCGGGTCGAGACGGACCAGGCGCTTGGCGATCGCCGCAGGCGACCGCAGCGGCTTGGTGATGACCGGTGGCGGCGATGCCGCGGCCGTTGTGGCGCGCACGCGCGTGACCGTACCGCGCCGCCGCCGATCAGCGGGCCAGGTCGAGAAGACGCAGCGTGGCCGACTTGCCGTCCACTCGCGCGCGGCTCGGGCCCACGCAGGACGGGCAGCCCGTCTCGCACCCACAGCCGGTGACCAGCTGGGTGCTCATGCGCACCAGGTCGGCGCTTCGCTCGTGGCACCGCTCGGCGAAGCCGACACCGCCCGCCACCGAGTCGTAGATGTAGACGGTGGGCCAGCCCACCTCCTGTGCGATCGCACTGCGATCGGCCGACGGACGCCACCCGGGCGTGAACTCCTGCGGTTCGGTCGCCGGCGCCACGGCATCCGCTCTCGGAGTGCCGAGCACCGCGGCGGGTGACGGACTGGCGCGCAGCTGCGCCTGCGCGCCGATGTCGCGCGGATCGCACATGCAGAGCAGGGAAGCCGCCGAATGGAGCACCGCGGCGAGACCGCTGAGGCCGGAGTCCAGCCCGGCGCGGTCGATGCCGGGGAGCTGCTCCGGGTCGAAGGCGGTCCAGGCGGCGATGGTGTGCAGGTCCTGCTCAGGCAGGGTGATCGGCCCGGCGCCGATCGTCTCCTGGGTGAGGAAGCGCACCTTCTTGTAGATGGTGGCGAGCCGGCTGACCCGGACCTCCCCGAGCGAGCGGCGGCAGACGTCGCCGACCGGGCCCTGGTAGCGCTCGAGGATCTGCAGGGTGGTCCGTGTCTCCGCGAGCGTGAAGTGATCGACGCTGACGGGGTGGACGTAGGCCCGTTTCTCCTCCCAGTCGAGCCGCTCGACGTGGAACTGGCGGCCCTCGTGCAGGTAGATGGCGTCGTCGTGCACCAGCACGGGCGCGGCGAACTGGTCCACCTCACCGATCACCCGGCCATCGCTGCCGGGACGCCCACCCCCGCTCCCCGCCCACGGGCCCTGCGGTCCCTGGCCCGGCCCTCCTGCACCGGTGGAGGTGTCGATGATCACCACGTTGGTCGCAGCGGCGCGGCGCAGGGAGATCGCCTCCGCCGGGAAGGCGTCAGCAGCCCAGTGGTAGCGCGAGCCGCTGCGGTGGACGAGGCCGTCGTCCCTGAAGAGGTCGAGGAGCGCGCCGGTGGTGTCAACGCCGGCCTCGCCGAACGACTCGCCGGTTTCGAAGGCGAGCTCGAAGGCCGCTGCCTGGAGGTGTCCGCCGAGCACGAGCAGGTTGTCGGGGTTGATGAGTCCGTGCTCGGGGGGCGCCTCGAGGACGTAGCGCGGGTTGTTGACCAGGAACTGGTCGAGCGGTGAGTCGGTGGCGATGAAGACGCCGAGCGACTCGGTGTTGCGCCGCCCTGCCCGGCCGAGCTGCTGCCAGGTCGAGGCGATGCTCCCCGGGTAGCCGACAAGGATGGCCGCATCAAGGTTGCCGATGTCGATGCCGAGCTCGAGCGCGTTGGTGCTGACGACCCCGCGCACGCTGCCGTCGCGCAGCCCGGCTTCGATGGCGCGCCGCTCCAGCGGCAGGTAGCCACCGCGATAGCCGCGCACCGGCCCGGTGCCGCCCTCGCGCGGCGCCGGGTGCAGCCGTTGCAGGTAGGTGAGCAGCACCTCCACGCTGGAGCGGCTGCGGGCAAAGGCGATGGTCTGCAGGTTGCTGGTGAGCAGCTGGGTCATCAGCCGCCTCGCCTCCAGCGTCGCGGACCTGCGCACTCCCATGGTGCCGTCGACCAGCGGCGGGTTCCAGAACCACAGCCGGCGCGCGGCACGGGGAGCGCCGTTGCGATCGACCAGGTGAACCGGACGTTCGAGCAGCTTCTCGGCGAGCTCGCGCGGGTTGGCGATGGTGGCGCTGCACGCGATCACCGTGGGATTGCTGCCGTAGAAGCGGCAGAGGCGGAGCAGGCGGCGGAGGACGTTGGCGAGGTGCGAGCCGAACAGGCCGCGGTAGGCGTGCAGCTCGTCGATGACGATGTAACGGAGGTGCTGGAAGAGACGGACCCAGCTGGTGTGGTGCGGCAGGATGCCGCTGTGCAGCATGTCCGGGTTGGTGACTACGATGTTGCCGTCGTTGCGTACCGCGCGGCGCAGGCCCGGAGCGGTATCGCCGTCGTAGGTGGCGGCGCGCAGGCCCTCAGGAAGATGCTTGGCGAGGTCCTGCAGGCCGGCGAGCTGGTCCTGCGCCAGCGCCTTGGTGGGGAACAGCCACAGCGAGCGCGCGTCAGGGTCGTGCAGCCACGCGTCGAGAACGGGGGCCGCGAACGCCAGCGTCTTGCCGCTCGCCGTCGGCGTCACCACCACAACGTCCCGGCCGGCGAGTGCGTGCTCGATGGCCTCGGCCTGGTGGATGTACGGACGGTCGATGCCGCGCCGGTCCAGCGCGGCCAGCAGGCGGGGATCGAGCGGCGCCGGCCACTCCGCGTATTGGGCGGCGTTGGCCGGGATCAGCTCCTCATGGACGATGCGACCCTCGACGGTGGCGCTGGCACGCAGCCGTGCCAGGGCGCCGGCGACCGGATCGGCGAGGGTGGCCACGGTGGCGGAGTGTAGCGAACATCCGTTCGGGTGGCAATGCTCACCGCCCGCTCAGCGGGCGCGGATGTCCTGCCGGCTGAGCCGCGGACCGTAACGCGGCGCGCCGCGACCGCCGGACATGAGCAGGCGGATGACGCGGCCGCGCTGGCCGGCGTAGGGCTCGAGCAGCTGGAGCATGCGCGCGTCGTCGGCTCGCGGCTCGCCGGCGAGCGCGTAGGCAACCGCGTTGGGCAGGTGATAGTCACCGAGCGGCACGGCGTCCGGGTCGCCGTGACTCACCGCGGTTACCTCGGCGGCTGTCCACGGTCCGATGCCAGGCAGTGACTGCAGGCGGACGCGGGCCTCGGCGGCGGGCAGGGCGGCGAGCGCGTTGAGCGAGCCGGCGCGATGCGCAGCAGCCACGATGACGGTCGCGCGCCGGCGCTCGACGTTGCACTCGTGGAAGGTCCAGTACGGGGTGCGCGCGATGCGACCGGGGTCGGGCGGGAGGAGCAGGCCGGCGTCCCCGGGCGCCGGCTCTCCGAGCCGGGTGACGAGGTCCCGGTAGGCCCGGCGGGCGTCGAACCCGACCACCTTCTGGGCAAGAACCGACCAAACCAGGGCGTCGAACACGGCGGTGCCGGAGGTGAGGCGGAGGCCCGGCGTGCGCCGCCGCGCCTCCGTCACGACGGGGTGCCGCGGCCGGAGTGCGGTGGGGTCGTCATGGAGGCCCGCCAACCGCGGAGCGAGCTCGAGGGCCTGCACGGATCCGGGGCCGACCGCCCCGGCGACGAGTTCCCGACCATCGACGCGGAGATGGAGGGTCGCAGGGCCGCCCGGGGTGCGCAGAGCGCGCCACACCTGGCCGACCGCGACGCGGGTGGTGGGGTCGTGCGTGCCCTGGCGCAGGGGGAACGTGGTGGTGGCCAGGTCGACCGGAAGGTGGGCTATGGGGAAGCGCCGCTCGGGGACCGGGACGTCGGCAACCGTGGTCACCCGGTCCACGATAGCCGGGACCTGGCCGCGACCTGGTGGCTCGTCAGCGCGGCAGGCGCCACATGGTCGTCACGACAGGCCCGTTGCCCGGGTAGGAAAACTCGCCGACCGGCTCAAATCCGACGCTCCGGTAGCGTGCGTCGTTGCGCGGGTTCGACGACTCGAGGTATGCGGCGTGATGCTCGGCGTCGATGAGGGCCAGGTCGTGGGCGAGGAGCCACATGCCGGTGCCGCGACCGCGATGCTCCGGGTGCGTGCCGAGCAGCGAGAGGTAGTAGTGCGGTTCGGCGTGCGGATGCGCAGCGTCGAAGCGACTGAGAAGCTCGCGGAAATCCGCCTCCCCAGGGCCGAGTTGAAGGGCAAACTCATCCACCTGAGCCTCCTGCTCCGGCCCCAACTCGGTCTCTCCCGGTGGGATCCACACGGAGGCCGCGGCACCGCCGTCCGCCAGCCAGGTCCACGAGTGGCGGATCCCGCCCTCGACGAACAGGTGCCACAACGGTGCGCGCTGTTCGAGGGGGAGGGTCCGCAGCGCGCGGCTCCACAGCGGGTCCTGTGCCAACGCCAGGCCGAAGATCGTAGCGACCAGGTCCACCTCAGCCGGGGCCGCACGTCGCGCGGACGGCGGATTCTCCATGGGCGCGACTGTATCGGATGGCCGCTGGCCGCCAACGCGCGGCGCATTTGTCGCGTCTGTCGTTTTGCGGTCCGGCGCGATCGGGTACAACGTGGGGCAGTGGCCACAGCCTTTCAGGACTATTACGCGATCCTCGGGGTGCCCAAGACGGCCACCCAGAAGGAAATCAAGGCCGCCTTCAGGAAGGCGGCGCGCAAGCACCACCCCGACCTCAACCAGAACGACTCCGCGGCCGAGCGCCGCTTCAAGGAGATCAACGAGGCCAACGAGGTGCTCAGCGATCCCAAGAAGCGCGGCCTCTACGACGAGGTTGGCCCGCGCTGGCGCGAGTATGAGGCTTGGGACAAGGCGGGACGTCCCGGCCCGTCCCCGTTCGGTGCGGCGCAAGGCGGGTTCGGCTCCGGCGGCGGTCCCCAGGTGGAGTACCGCACCGTCTCGCCGGACGAGCTGGAGAGCATGTTCGGCGACGCCGACCCCTTTTCCGACTTCTTCCACTCGATGTTCGGGCGCTCCTCCGCCGGAGGCGCGCGCTCGCGCACCCGGGTGGCGCCGCGGCGCGGTGAGGACGTCGAGGGGACGACCGATATCACCCTGGAGGAGGCCTACACCGGCACCAAGCGAATCATCGAGCTGAGCGGCGGCGGACGGTCGCGCCGCGTCGAGATCAGCATCCCCGCCGGTGTTGCCGACGGCGCCCGAGTGCGAGCCGCCGGCCAGGGTGGCGCCGGCAGTGATGGCGCCGGCTCCGGCGACCTCTTCGTGCGCGTGCGGGTTCGTCCGCATCCCCGCTTCACGCGGGACCGCAGCGATCTGCGCGAGCAGGTCGAGGTGCCGCTCGACGTCGCCCTGCTGGGCGGTGAGATCCCGGTGCGGACGCTGCGGGGCACGACCGCCCAGCTGAGCATCCCTCCCACCACCCAGAACGGGGCGAGGCTGCGCCTCCGCGGCCTGGGCCTGCCCAAGCTCCATGGCGACGGCCATGGCGACCTCATCGCGGAGGTGTCCGTGCGCCTGCCCAGCCAGCTCACACCCGCGGCCGAGCGGCTCGTCGAGGAGCTGCGGGCGGAGCGGGAGGGCGGTGCGACGACCTAGGTGCTGATGCCGAACAGAGAGTGGATCCGAGCGCGCAGGTCGTCTTCGCCGATCGCTCCCGGGACCACCGTGACGAGCCGGCCGTTGCTGTCGTAGAACGCGGTGACCGGCATCCCGCGGGTGCCGAGGGCATCGTGCAATCCGCTGGCCTGGCTGCCTCCGACGTCGCGCGCCAGCGGCCAGCCATCGATCCCGTACTGGTGCGCCATCGCCTGGCCGTCGCCGGTCTCCTCGGAGTCGATTCCCGCGAACGTGACCCGGCCCGAGAGCCGGTGGGACAGCGCGGCCATCCCGGGCAGCTCGCCGCGGCAGGCGGTGCACCACGAGGCGAAGAAGTCGAGCACCACGGGATGGCCGCGCAGGTCGGCCAGCTTGAGGGTGCCGCCGCCGTTGAGCCGGGGCAGCTCCCAATTGGTGGCGCCGGTCGACGTGATGGCGGGCTGGGGCGCGGAGGACGTTCCGCGGATCGCGAAGAACACCCCGGCGATGACCACGACGAGCACCATCGCTGAACGCCATGCGAGTGCGCGCGAATGCGGGATGGTCACGCCGCGATTGTCCCACTGCAACGCGCGCGCACAGCTCCAGCTACGCGTTGCCGGCGGCGTCGATCCGGTAGCGGAGCAGCAGATGGTTGTCGGCGCGCCGCACCGAACGCAGCGTGCCGCGCCGCGTGAAGGACGGTAGCGCGACTCCTTCGACAAGGCTGCGCCGCTCCGCCGAGTGGTTGCTGCGACCGGCCAGCTGCGGCGCCACCGTCAAGAAGAGATCGATCGGCACCCGGCCGTCGAGCAGGGTGCCGAAGAGGTGCGGGCCACCCTCGCACAGGACCGGTCCTCCCTCACTCAGCTGCCGCGCCGCCTCGACGACGGCCGCCGCGGAAACCGGTGCGGCGCTGGTCGGTGCGCCGGTCCGGGCCAAAGCCTCGGCTGCGGGGAGCACGCCGTCGGCGGAGAGCACGTGGAGCGGCACGGCCGGCCGGCCCACCGCCTCGGCGTCGCGCGGCAGCACGTTCGAGCCGGAGACCACCAAGAGCGGGGCGGGGTCTGCCGGTAGTCCCGCCGCCGCGCGCAGCGCATCCATGTCGGCAGCGCGTTCGGGCGCCAGCGCGCGCGGCGTCCACTGGTGGTTGGTGGTGGCCCGCAGCGTGCCGACGCCCACCACGATGACGCCGGCGACCGAACGCAGCATCGCCATCAGGGTGCGGTCGGCAGCGATCCCTCCGCCCACTGCGCGCGACTCGTCCGTGTCCTTGCCGAAGCTGACGATGCCGTCGATGGTGCTGACAAAGTTGACCGCAACCCGGTCGCTATCGAGACGCAGGGCGGCGCCGTACTCCTCCTCGAGGACGCACCGCGGCGGCGACGTCTCGATCTCGGCGAGAACCTCGAAGAGGCCGGACGGCTGCACCTCAGGCGCCGGTGTGCACTCCCACCGCCGTCCCGATGCCGTAGGTGACGGCAGCGACGACCGCGGCGATGACGATCTGGCGCAGCGCGGTGCGCACCGGTGAACGCCCGGTGAAGTACGCAAGCGCGACCCCGACTGCGAGCGCAGCCACGGCCCCGAGAATGATCGAGGCCAGCACCGCCGCAGTGCCGCTGCCGAAGAACCAGGGGAGGAGCGGGACCAGGGCGCCCACCGCGAAGCTGCCGAACGAGGAGGCCGCCGCAGCGGGGGGCGACCCGATCGAGCCCGGATTGACACCGAGCTCCTCGCGCGTGTGCACCTCCAGCGCGAGCTCGGGATCGCTGGCCAGGGCGGTGGCCACCTCTTCGGCCGCGCCCACCGGGACGCCGCGGGAGACGTACAGCGCCACCAGCTCCTTGTGCTCAGATTCGGGGTGGCGGCGCAGCTCCTCGCGCTCGATGGCGACCTCCCGCTGGATCAGCTCCTTCTGGGCGCTCATCGAGACGTACTCGCCGGCGGCCATGGAGAACGCACCGGCGACGAGCCCGGCCAGGCCGGCCAGGCGGACCACGCCCGCCGCGGGGTGGGCGCCGGCGACGCCGAGGATGAGGGAGACGTTGGTGAGCAGACCGTCGCTCACACCGAAGACGGCCGCGCGGGCGGCGCCCCCCTGGACATTGCGGTGATGCTCGGGGCGATGTGCCGGAACCTGCATCGGCACCGCCGGCCTGACCTTGAGCTCCACGCTCAAGAGATTACTTCGCCAGCGGCAGAACGCGGACTCGGCCGCGTCGCTCATCCGCCTGGGAGGGGCGGCTGGGCGCGACAGTCCGTACCGCCTCGCCGGGACGGCCGAAGTAGTAGCCCTGGGCGCAGTGCACACCCAGGCGCTTCAGCGACTCGGCCTCCTCGACGGTCTCCACGCCCTCCGCGACCGCCGTCGCGTTGATCTGCTCGATGAAGTAGATGAGCCCGTGCAGCAGCGCGCGTCGCGCCAGGTCACGATGGATATCGCGGATCAGTGACATGTCGAGCTTGACGATGTCGGGCTTGGTGCTGAGGATGTGGCTAAAGGTGGCGAAGCCGGCGCCGGCGTCGTCGACCGCGTAGCGCATGCCCCGGAAACGAAGCCGCGCCACCGAGCTGTTGAACTGCGGGTAGTCGCCGATGGCAGCGTGCTCGGTGACCTCGATGACGATGCGGTCGGTGCCGTTCTCGATGAGCGTGGCGAACTCGGTGCTGACCGCAGTCTCCGGTGACACGTTGATCGACAGGTACGTGTCGGGCGGGAGGGTGTCGAGGTGCTCGAGCGCGGACCGTACCGCGGCCAGCTCGAGCTCGGGCCCAAGGCCCACCTCCTCGGCGGCGGCGAACCAGACGTCGGGCGGCTGCGGGGTCTCCCCCTCGAAGCGGGCCAGCGCCTCGAAACCGACGGCAGCGCCGCTGACCAGGTCGACGATCGGTTGCAGGACGGTGGTGAGCCGCCCTTCGCGCAGCACCGCGCGGATCTGGGCGCGCTTCTGGCGGCGGGCAACGGCCTCGCGCTCCTCGCGCTCCAGCTGCTCGGCGTAGATGCGGGCGAGCATGCGCATGAAACGCACGTCGCGCTTGCCCACGCTGTGGTCGGGGCTGCGGCTGACACACGCCATCGATCCCCAGACGCGCCCATCGGGCAGGCTGACCGGCACGCCAACGTAGCTGCCGATGTTGGCCTCAAGGGTGACCTCCATGGCGGAGGCGATGGGGTCGGCGGCCGTGTCGGGGATGGCCTCGCTGAGGACGCCCTCGGTCATCGCCTGGCAGTACATCCAGCCGCGCGGGACGCGCAGCTCCGAGCTGAGCCGGAAGAGCGCGGCATCGCCGGCGACATGGCGGAAGACCTGCTCGCCACCGGCGAACTCGGCGACGAACGCGACGTCAGTGTCCAGGTATTCGCGGGCCGCCTCGAGGATGTCGTCGATGAGCATCCGGGCGGGCTCCTCGAGGGCGAGCGTGGTCAGCGCGTTGTCGCCGGGCGTGCTCTCTCCTGCGATCACATTCCGTCCATGTGGTTTCTTCGGCTCCGTCACAGGCGACACTCTGCGCTGTATGCCGGGCCTCGCCCCGTGGTTTCCGCCCTGCGACACACCTGTGACGGGTCGAGCAGAATTTTCGGGTCAGCGGGTGGCGGATCCGACGGCTCGTTCCTTGAGGAGAGCCTCTCCATCCAGACCGCCGGCCGGCAACCCCGGCGCGTCGCAGCTCTCGGCATCACGGCCGATCTCGGCGTTGAGCGCACCGCCAAGCACGATGATCTGGGAGAGCAGGAAGAAGTAGAAGAGCAGCACGAACACCAGCCCGAACGTCTGTCCCCACTGGGGCGCGTTGGTCACCAACTTGAAGTACAGCGGGAACACCAGGGTGAGCGTCTCGAACAGCACGCCGGCGGCGATGGCGCCCGCGACGATGTCGCGCACGTGCTGTTTGCGGTGCGGCACGACGTAGTAGATGATCCCGAAGAGCAAGCTGGCGTCGACGATGCCTGCGCTCACCTGGAGAAGGATCCCGGCCACCCCGCCGTGCAGGAAGCCCGGCAATCCGGGGATGGACTGCAGCAGTGAGAGCAGGCTCCCGCTGAGCAGCAGCGGCAGCGCCATGACGATGAAGACCACGACCATGCCGATCGCCATCAGCTTCTGCTGCAGGAAATCGCGCGACTTGCAGGGGTAGAGGCTGTTGAGCCCATTCTCGATGGCGCTGAAGAGGCTGGCGCCTGACCAGAGCAGGCCGAGGACGCCGACGATGGCGAACAGCCCGCTGCTACGCCGGAAATCGTTGAGAGCGGTGATCAGCTCGCAGGAGCCGCCGCTGCTCTGCTTCGCCTGGCAGGACGGGAACGCGGCCAGCACCTGCTGTTGAATGGTGGCCCGCGTGGATGGATCGTGCAATGCGAGCCCGACCGCGCTGATCACCAGGAACACCATCGGGAAGAAGGCGAAGAACAGATTCCAGGCGATGATCGTCCCCCAGTTCGGCCCCTGGGCGTTGAGGAAGCGGCCGATCGCCCGGACCGGGAGCGACCGGAAGAGCCTGTCCTTCACCCCGGCGATGCTAGGCGATGGGGGCGATCCGCTCGGAGTACAGGGGATGGTCGCGGAACACCGCCATCAGCTCGACGTCGGTGAGCGCGCCATCACGCCAGTAGTGGCGGCGACGGATGCCCTCGCTGACGAAACCCGCCTTCTCGTAGCTGGGCCGGGCACGGTCGTTACCAGCGTACACGTACAGGTGCACCTTCTCCATGGCCAGGAATCGGAACGCGTACTCCACGGAGAGCACGCAGGCCTCGGTGCCGTAGCCCTTGCCCCAGTGGTGCGGCGGACCGATCCAGATCCCCCAGCCGCAGTGGCGATTGTGGTGGTCGATGTCGTGGAAGCCGGTGGATCCGACGAATGCGCCGTCGGCGATGGACTCGATGGCGAAGTTCAACGCGCCCGGGGTGGCCGGTTCCGTTGTCCAGGCCCTCGCCTGCTCCAGGGTGTACGGCCCGTGCGCCCACTGCGCCAGGTACGCCACCACCCGCGGGTCGGCGAGGGCTTCGGCGATCGCCGGAGCGTCGTCGGGGCGGAACGCGCGCAGCCGTACCAGCTCGCCTGTTATGTCCATCTCAGGAGGGGACCGCGGCCCGCTCTAGCTCGGCGATGATGGCGTCGGCCACCTGCGACGTGCTCACCGCGGTGGGATCGTCGCGGCTCGACTTCATGTCGTAGGTGACATTGCTGCCGTCGGCGACGATGGCTGCGATCGCGGCCTCGAGGCGGTCGCCGGCCTCCTTCTCGCCGATGTGTCGAAGCATGAGCACGCCGCTCAGCATCATCGCCATCGGGTTGGCGACGTTCTTGCCCGCGTACTTCGGCGCACTTCCGTGGGTTGCCTCGAAGACGGCTATCTCATCGCCGGTATTGGCACCGGGCGCGAGGCCGAGGCCGCCGACGAGGCCGGCGCAGAGGTCGCTGAGGATGTCGCCGTAGAGGTTGGGCATCACCATCACGTCGTACAGCTCGGGCTTCTGCACCAGCTGCATCGCCATGTTGTCGACGATGCGCTCCTCGAACTCCATCTGCGGGAACTCCGTGGCCACCTCCTCGGCGACGCGCAGCCAGAGCCCGTCGGTGAACTTCATGATGTTGGCCTTGTGCACGGCGGTCACCTTGCGGCGGCCGTTGTCGATCGCCCACTTGAAGGCAAAGCGGAAGACGCGCTGCGTGGCCGTGACGCTGATGGGCTTGATGCTGATGCCGGAGTCGTCGCGGATGCGCCGGCCGCCGAGGCGCTCGATATTCTCGATGAGGTCGAGCGTGTCCTTCTCACCCTCCGCGAACTCTATGCCAGCGTAGAGGTCCTCGGTATTCTCACGCACGATCACCAGGTCGACGTCCTGGTAGCGGCTGCGCACCCCGGGGTACCACTTGCACGGACGCACCAGGGCGAAGAGGTCGAGCTCGCGACGCAGCGCCACGTTGACACTGCGGATGCCCTTGCCGACCGGGGTGGTCAGCGGGCCTTTGATGGCCACCTTGTTCTTGCGGATCGAGTCCAGGACGTGATCGGGCATGGGCTGCCCGAACTCCTCGACGACGTCGAGCCCGGCGTTCTGCACCTCCCACTCGATGTCCACGCCGGTGGCGTCGATGACCCGGCGCGCCGCCTCGCTGACCTCGTAACCGATCCCGTCACCGGGGATCAGGGTGATGGTGTGGCGCGCCATGGAACTGCCTCCTTCGTCTCTTTCCGCGGCGGAGTCTCGCAGAAGGCGATGGGAGGAGGACGCAGTTCCCCCTTGGTCTCCTGCGACACTGGCACCGTGTGGACCGCCGGCCTGCAGGAATGGTTCCAGGCCAACGGCCGTCACGACCTGCCGTGGCGGCTGACCACAGACCCCTGGGCGGTGCTGGTGAGCGAGGTGATGCTCCAGCAGACGTCGGTGGCGCGCGTGCTGCCGCGCTGGGACCGGTTCATGACGCGCTGGCCGAGCGCGGCGGCGTGTGCCGCCGATCCGCTCGACGAGGTGCTCCGCGAGTGGCACGGGCTGGGGTATCCACGTCGGGCGCGAGCGTTGTGGCTGGTGGCCGCGACGGTCAGCGAGCACGGTTGGCCCCGCGACGAGACGGGTCTGCGCGCGCTGCCCGGGATCGGCGTGTACACGGCGCGGGCACTGCTGGCGTTCAGCGACCTCGGCGTGGACGCGCAGGCGCCCCCTCGCGACGTCAACCTCGGGCGTGTGGCCGCGCGCGCAGCCCTCGGGTGCGAGCCACATGAGGTGGCGCCGGCGCTGCTCGACACCGCTCTGGTCGTGGGCCGGCCGCCTGCGATGTCGATGCGCGACTACAGCTACGCGCTGTTCGACGTTGGCGCCACGCTCTGCCGCGCCCGGCCCGACTGCGCCGCGTGCCCGCTCCGTGAGGCCTGCGCCTGGCGAGCTGGCGGCCGCGCGGTGGCCTTGGCCGCACCACCCCAGGCGCCGTACCGCGGCAGCGTCAGGCAGCTGCGCGGCGCGCTGCTCGAGCAGGCTCTGCGCACCCCACAACCCACTGCAGGCGAGCTGGCGATGGCAGTCAGCGCCGTACCCGGTGCGACCGCTGACCGCATCCGCGCAGCGCTCGACGGGTTGATCGCTGACGGGCTGATTGCGGGCGAATTGGCACTGCGGCAGTAGGATTCGGCGGTGGCAACCTTCTCTCCCGCGCTGGCCGAGGTCCGGCGCACACTGTGGGAGCGAACGGAGTTCTCCTTCATCCCCGACCGCAACATGCCTGCCCTGGAGGGCACGGCCGCGCAGTCCGGGCAGGCGCGGATCCTGTTCGCGGGCTTTCCGTCCGACTACAGCCTGGCGTTCCTTCTCGCGCTGCTGGAGCTCGACGTGCAGGTGGTCGGCATCCTCACCTCGCCCGGCGCGCACGAGGCGATCCTCGGCGACAACGCGCTCAGCAGGATCGCCGATCACCTCGAGATCCCGCTCCTGCGCGCGTGGCGCGTCAACGACGAGCATTCCATCCTCGACCTGGCCGCGCTGCGCCTCGACGGCGTGGTCATGGCCAGCTTTGACCAGATCATCCACTCGCGCGCTCTGGCGGTCCCCAAGCACGGCTGGATCAACATCCATCCCAGCGCGCTCCCGGCGCGCCGCGGGCCCGAGCCCGTGTACTGGACCATCGCCGACGGTGACCCGATCGCCGGGATCACCCTGCACCGGGCTGTGCCCAAGGTGGACGCGGGGCCGATGCTCGCCCAACGCACCGTCGAGGTCTCGCCGAGCGACACGTCGGGGACGCTGACGCGACGTCTCTGCGAGTTGGGAACTGAGGTGCTCGGCGAGGCGGTGAACCGGCTGCTCGCAGATTCGCCCGGCGAGCCAATCGATCTGACCGGCGCCACCTACGCGCCGTCCGTCGGTCACCGCCACATCGACAACGCGCCATCCGTCGACGCGGGCCTGCGCCTCATCCGCGCGGGCGTGCCCAACATGCCCGCGTGGACGGTGATCGACGGCCGCATCGCATATGTGCTCGCGGCGCACAGCGGTGCGCCCGCAGCAGGGCTGCCAGGCATCGTCGTGTCCGATGGTGAGATCGCAATCGACGAGCATCGACCGCAGTGCGGATGCCATCACAATCTGGTTTCCTGCCCGCACCGTCAGGAATGAGCCAGTAGGATCACCGACGTGGACAACTCGCCGATCCTGGTTGTCGAGGATGACGACCTGGTCCGTTCGTTCCTTTGCCGGGCCCTCGCCGGCATCTACGCTGACGTGGATGCATGCGCGACCGGCAAGGACGCGCTGCGCGCCGTCGACGCTCGTCGCTTCGGCGCGATCCTCCTCGACGGCCTACTCCCCGACACCCACGGCATCGAGCTCGCCAAGCAACTCATCGTCCACCCCAAAGCGACCCGCAGTGGCATCTGCTTCGTCAGCGGGTCGCTGCGCCACCCGCTGGTGATGCGCGACGGTGTCAGCGCGCTGCCCAAGCCACTGCGCCTGCGCGAGCTGCTCGAGGCCGTCGGCCTGCTGATCAGCTGGTCCAAGGACACGGCCAGCGCGCCGGCAGCACGACTGGCCGCGCTCAACGTGCTCAGCGCCGGCCTTCTGGTCACCTGACCGGATGCCGTCGATGGAGTTGCCGCCCATCTCCCAGCTGCCGTGGGCGGTTGGCCACGACCGATTCCTGGCCGCAGCCGGGGCGGTGACCGGGGAGGGGGCCTGCTGCCTTTTCGTCATCGACGAGTCCATCCCCGCGACCGCCCGCTCCGGGTATGCAGCCCTGGTGATCGCCTACGCCCGCGCCAACGAGCCCGTGACCATCCTCGAGGGTGGCGCCGCCGCGCTGCTCATCCGCGAGGGCGGTGTCGCGTCCGGACAGGTGGCCGCGCGACGGCTTCTCCAGCAGATGAGCAGGCTGGGCCTTCAGGACACGCTGCGGGCCGGCGTGGCCCCGCTCGGTGGCGGCGTCGACGCCGCGCTGGCCAGGGCACGCGAGCTCGCCGTGGGCGCGTCCGCGGGCGAGGTGGCCGTCTCCGCCTGAACCGCGCCCTGAGGGTCAAGGCAATCGAACCACCTGTCAGAGTCGCCCGATGCCGTCGAGTGACCGGGGCCAGGTGACCGCGCCCAGCGAGGAGACGGCGCACCCGGATCCGGGCGGCGTGGCAGGGCGGTCCGTGCCGCGGCGGACTGCGCTCGTCGTGCTTGCCACCTACAACGAGCGCGGGAACCTGCCCATCGTCCTCGAGCGGATCTGGGCCGCGACGGACATCGACGTGCTGGTCGTCGATGACAACTCGCCCGACGGGACCGGCGCGGTCGCCGACCGGATTGCCGATCGCGAACCGCGACTCCAGGTGATCCACCGCGCGGGCAAAGCGGGGCTGGCCAGCGCGCTGTTCCGCGGCTACGCGCACGCGTTCGAGCACGGCTATGAGCTGGCCATCGAGATGGACGCGGATCTGTCGCATCCCCCCGAGGCGCTCCCAGCGTTGATCGCGGCGTGCGCAACCGCCGACGTGGCGATCGGCTCGCGTCGCGTCCCGGGTGGTCGTGTCGTCGGTCGTCCCGTGTGGCGAGTCGCGTTGACCGCAAGCGCCTGCATCTGGGCGCGCGCCGTGCTCGGTCTGCCGATGCACGACTGCACCAGTGGCTATCGCTGCATGCGCACCGAGGCGCTGCGAGTGATGGACTTCAGCCGCATCCGCTCGAGTGGCTACGGGTTCCTGATCGAACTCGACTGGGCGATCAAACGAGCCGGCCAGCGAGTCGTCGAGATTCCGATCACGTTCAACGATCGCGCCCACGGGCTGTCGAAGATGCGGATCGGCATGATCCCCGAGGCAATGATCATGGTGCTGAAGCTGCGCTTGCGCCTGGTGCCGGCAGCGGTTCGCGACCGTGCCGAGGTGGCTGCCGGCAAGTCGCGCTGATGCGATCGTGGTTCGACCGGAATCGGCCGCAGGCGCTCATGCTGCTGGGCATCGGCATCGTTGTGGTGATCACCGTGGCGAGCCGCCTGCCCGTCCTGGGAGTCGGCGAGATCGACTGGGACGAGGGCGTGTATTGGCTGTCGATGCAAACCATGCAGAGCGGTCATGCACTGTACGCATCGGTGTACAGCTCGCAGCCTCCTGCGTTCCTGCTGTTCACCGAGCCGCCCTGGGCGCTGCTCGGCGGCGGCATCGTCGCCGCGCGCGCGGTCATGCTGGCCTGGGGCGCGATCGCGGTGGTGAGCGGCGGCGTGATCGGCTGGCGCCTGGGCGGTCGTGTGGCGGCGCTGGCCGCTGCGGGGACCCTCGCGGTCGACCCCATGATGGTCCGCCAGTCCGTGATCCTTCAGGCTGACGGGCCGGCGACTGCGCTGGGCGTGGCGGCGGTCGCCCTCGGTGCGCTCGCCCTGACCTTGAGAGGCCCGCGCTGGCGCACCCTGGCGGCGGCGCTGGCCGGAACCGTCCTGGCGCTCGGCTTCCTCACCAAGCTCCTCGATGTCGCCATCGTCCCGCCCCTGTTGGTGGTGCTGGCCAGTCGCGGCGCCGGGCGCCGGTTGCTGCCGGCCGCGATCGTAGGCGGCCTGCTCGCCGCCGCGGCGACCCTGCTCCCACTGCACGACGCCTGGCAGGCGATGTGGAACCAGTCGGTCGGACTGCACCTCGACACTCGGTCGGCGACGTCCGGCATCAGCGTGCTCGACGCCCTAAGGATTCGCTGGCACCTTGCCGTGGTGGCGCTGGTGGGGGCAGTGATCGGCTGGCGGCGACATCGCCTCTTGGTGACCACCGGCGTGGTGTGGCTGACGGGCGCGCTGCTGGCGATGTCGGTCACGCATCCCCTCTGGCCCCACCACGCGGTGGTGATGTCGCCTGCCTACGCGCTGCTCTCCGCCGCCGGCGTGTCGGCCGCATTCGAGTGGCTCGGCCGACTGACACGTCGCCACGTCCGGGCCGCCACCGCGGCGTTCGCCGCGGGGCTCATGGCGGCCGCGGGGCTCTTCCTCTGGTCCGGCCTCCGCGGGCTGCAACCGACCACCGATTTCCGCGCGCTGGCGAGTGCTCTCGGTGCGCACACGTCCGCGTCGGCTCAGCTTGTTGGCGACGATCAGTACGTGCAGGCACTCGCGCATCGCGCGGCGCCGCCCGGGTACGTCGACACCTCGAACACCCGCCTGTATGCGGAACCGGGCGCGCTGCAGGGGCTGGAGGCTGTCGCCGACGGCTCACGGCCTGTCTGCGCCGTGCTGTTCTCGAGCGGGCGATTCGCGCATCTCCCCGGCTTCACGGCATGGGTGTCGCGACGGTACCCGGTGGTCGTGGACCTCGGCGCCTCGCGTTCCCTGTACATCGCTCCCGGGTGCGGCTGATGGGATCCGCTCTGCAGCGGGGCCATCGTCTCGGCCCAGTGACGGCTGTCCTCATCGTCGGGTTGGTGACGCGAGCCGTCCTGGTTCCCATCACCCACGGATCCGATTTCACGGTCTGGGACCTCGCCTCGCGCGCGACCCTCGACGGGGTCAACGTGTACGCCCATCACCCAGCGTACAGCGGGGGCCCATACCCGTACTTCCCCCTGTTCCTCTATGTCGAGCTGCCCATGCAGTGGCTTGCCCTGCACACAGGTGTGTCGTTCACCATCCTCGGCAAGCTGCCGATCGTTGCTGCCGACCTGCTGGCCACCCTTCTCGTCGTGGGCGAGCTGAAGCGGCTGGACGTCACCACGCGGCTGCAGGCCATCGCGGCGGCGGTGCTCTTCCTCAATCCGCTGGTGCTCTACAACGGCGCGTTCTACGGGCGGTTCGACAGCGTCTGTCTGGCGCTGTTGCTGCTGGCCTTTCGCGCCTATCAGAGAGACCAAACGGCGACTGGGCGCTTCTCGATCTGCTATGCGCTGGCGATCGCCGCCAAGACCTTCCCCATCTTCCTGCTGCCCTGGCTCGCCCGGCACAACCGCAGCGGGATCGCGCGCCGGCTCGTCACGGTCGCCGGCGTCCTCTTCGTTGTGGCGGCGCCCTACCTCATCACCAGCCCTGCAGCGTTCGCGACCGACCTGCTCTACAGCGCTGACAAGCTCCCCGGAGGATTGTCCTGGCAGGTAGTTCTCCACGGCTTCCCCGCCGGGCTCCAGGTCGGCACGGGCGATGTCCTGCTCGGCGTCTTCGTGGTGGCGGCGGCCGCCATCGCCTTGGTCGACGATCTCGCCCTGGCGGCAGCGGCGACACTGGTCGCGTTCCTCCTGCTCAGCAAGCAGGTCATCGAGCAGTACCTGATCTGGCCGCTGCCATTCCTGATTATCGTCGGCGCCGGGCGCCGCTCCCGGGCGGCGTGGTTGCTGATCGCGGAGGTCACTCTCGCAGGCATGCTGGTCAACGCCCACTACCATCCATTTGGCGTGCAACCGGTCGCGCTCAACGTCGTGTTGGCGCTTGCCGTCGCGGCTACGCTGGCCTGCATGATCCTCAGCGAACACACCCGCAGTTCGATCGGGAAGGCCGGCGGTGCTCCGCAGGCGGGCGCGGCGGCCGCTCACGTCGCGGTCGGGGCCGGCAATTAGCGTGGACAGCGCCATCGAGCCTCGCCCAGCCAGTAACCCGTCGGCCCCGTTCGAGCGGCCACGCGAGCGGAGCACGCAGCTGACCCGGGGCATCATCGTGGCGATGGCCGCGCTTGCGCTGGCGCTGGGCTTGTACCAGCTGAGTCGCCCCAACATGCTGTTCGGGGTCAGCGAGTACGACGACGGCGCGTACTTCGGCTCGGCCATCCGCCTCGTCAACGGCGCCCTGCCGTATCGCGACTTTGTGCTGGTCCAGCCACCCGGTTTCACGCTCCTCGCCAGTCCGGTCGCGCTGCTGTCCCACCTCATGGGAACCGACGCTTCGCTCGCCGTCGCGCGGATCTTGATGCCTATGGTGGCCGCGCTCAACGTCGTGCTGGTTGGGGTGCTGGTACGCCATCGCGGTCCGGTCGCAACCCTGGTGACAACCGGGGTGATGACGGTCTTCCCGGCAGAGATTCATGCGACGCACACGCTCCTGCTCGAGCCGTTCCTCGATCTATTCTGCCTGGTCGGCGCCGTGCGGATCTTTGACGGCGACCGGTTCACCAGTCGAACCCGGAGCCTGGTCATGGGAGGGTTGGCGTTCGGCTTCGCAGGCTCCATCAAGGGGTGGGCGCTGATTCCCGTTCTGGCGATCATCGTGCTCTGTTTGCCGCAGGTCCGCCGCCGGCTCATGCCGTTCGCGAGCGGCGTGGCCCTCGGCTTTGCGCTTCCCACGCTACCGTTTGCGCTGCTCGCGCCGGCTTCGTTCTATCGCGAGGTGGTGTCGACCCAGCTGGGCCGGATCGCGGGATCGGGACGCGTCGGCGTGGGCACTCGTCTTGGCGACCTCACCGGATCCTCATCTCTCACCCCCAACGCGGGGTCGAGCCTCGGCGTTGCCATCGTCCTGCTGGCGGCGCTCATCGCGCTGACGATCGCAACCGTTGTGTGGCGCGGGGGACACCCGACCACCTTTGAGTCGTTCGTGTTCGGATCCATGCTTGGAATCGGGGTCCTGCTCATGGCCCCGGCGGAGTTCTACGATCACTATTCGGCGTTTTTCGCGCCCTTCGCGGCGATGGCGGTGGGCTGCGGAGTGGGGTTGGTCGCGGCGCGGGCGACTCGCCGCGTCGCGATGGCCGTGGCGGCAGTCGGGGTTCTCGCACTTGCCGCCAACCAGGTGCGGGTGGTGAGCGGGCTCCACGGGACGGACCTGACCTCCACCGTGGGCGCCGTCATCCCCGCGCACTCGTGCGCCCTGTCCGACAGCGCCGCATACCTGATCACGATCAATCGCTTCGTCTCCGACCGGCCCGGTTGTGCCGACAACATCACCGACCCATACGGCACCACCATCTCCAACGGCGGCCGCACCGCCGCCGCGGTGGCAGTGTGGCAGCATGCCATCGAGAACGCTGATTACCTGGTGCTGTACTCCATCCGCAATGGCAGAATCCCTTTGGTGCCAGCCCTCCGCGCCGAAATTGCGGACGACTTCAGCAGCGTGAAGACGGGCAGCCTGATGGTCTTTGTGAGGAACGGATTCCCCATCGGCTAGCGCATCAGGTTGTGGCGTGCCGAGGGACAGGATCGAACTGTCGACACCAGGTTTTTCAGACCTGTGCTCTACCAACTGAGCTACCTCGGCGCGGTCGGGTAGTGTAGCGGGGGTTACCGCACCCTCCCTGTGCCCGACCGGCTGCAGGCCGGCGGCCCTCCTACAATCGAGCGATGAGCCGGGTCATCCAGGTACGCGTGCGACGGGTTCCCCTCGAGGCGCGCGAGCTGCTGCAGGAGCGATTCGGCGGTCTCGTGAGCGGCCGTGAGTGGCGTGACGGCACACCCTGGCTCGCCGATTCGTTCTCGCGCGACCTGCTGCCCCAGCTCTTCTTCGACAACGCGCAGGAGGAGGCGCGAGTGGCGGGCGAGGAGCGCCCGCTGTCAGCCGCCGGGTTCGTGAGGATTGCCGGTGACGAGGCTGATGCGCTTGCGCTCGCGTTCATCGCCCGCGCTGTGTCTGAGCACCTGGCAGCCGACGTCGAGCTGCGTGACCCGGACAACCCCATCGCCAAGCTGCGCCACGTCGTGCTCGTCAGCGGTCGCCTGCGCAACGGGCTCGCGCTGGAGAGCATTCTCGTGCGCCGCGTCATCTATCGGCGCATGCCGGATGGATCACGCATGGAGATGATCCCGCCCCACGGGCGGAGTTCCGCGTTCGGGCAACGCATCGGCGACCACGGAGACAGCAGTTGGAGCTTCATCGTGCACGACATCCGCGTCGTCGATGAGTCCTTCCTCGACGCTGAGGCTGAAGCGATGCGCATCTTCCGTGGCTTCCGGGCCATGCCTTCCGACGATCGGGCATGAGGGCGGTGGTGCAGCGCACCGCCCGCGCCGCCGTCAGGGTCGAGGGTTCGACCGTCGGGCACATCGGCGCCGGACTGCTCGTCTTGCTGAGCGTCGGTGCGGATGATGGTGACGCCGTCGCGGTGCGACTGGCCGGCCGTGTGGCCACTCTGCGCATCTTTCCGGACGACGCCGGGCGTATGAATCGTGACCTCACCCAGGCCGCTGGAGCGGTGCTGGTGGTGAGCCAGTTCACGCTCCACGCCGACACCTCCAGGGGTCACCGACCATCGTTCATCCATGCCGGGGCAGCGCGGGAGGCTGAACGCCTCTACGGCGTGTTCGTCGCCGCGCTGCGCGATCTCGGGCTCCAGGTGCAGACGGGCCAATTCGGCACTCACATGGAGGTGGAGCTGGTCAACGACGGCCCCGTGACGCTCGTCCTGAGCAGCGGTGAGGACGCCTGGAAGGCCGACGCCGGCTGATTCGCCCCTCAGCCGCCGCGCCGCGCCCGCAGCGACACCAGCTGTTCGTTCTCGCCACCCGTGCCGGCGTAGCGGAAGAGCTCCGGAGGCCGCCCCCCTGTCCCAGCCGGGGAGCGGAACCTGGGCACCCTGGCCCGCAAGGCGGCGACCTCCCGGTCGGGCACAGGGCGCAGCAGGCCGCTGTCGCGTAGCTCCTGGATGCGGCGCCGGAATGTGCGATCGCTGCCCTCTGGGCCGCCGTGGAGCGCCACGTGGACGCGCAGCAGATCGTCGCCTGTGAAGACGTCGCCCAGGAGGGCGGCCGCGCCACCGACCTGCCGGGCGTCCTGCCTGAGCCGCTCGGTCGCCTGGCGGAGCGCGGCGCTGTCCCGCGCCTCGAGCCGCAGGCCCCTCCCCGCTGCCGACCAGGCGCCGGGGCCGGACACGTCCCCGGCCGGCGCGGTCG
>QHBU01000129.1 GCA_003244045.1 Candidatus Aeolococcus gillhamiae | reverse complement strand
GACCAAGACACCAGGGCCGCCCAGACGGTGCTGTTCTTGGGCGACGAGTCGGTGACCGTCGCCGGCAGGACCCTGCCTGCCCGCCACACCCGGTGGACCACCACCTTCTCGGGCGCCACCGAGGGTGGGGCGGTGGTCGACGACTGGTTCGAGCCCGCCACCGGGCTGGTCCTGCGCGAAGAGCGCCACATCGGGCTGCGGGTGGGCTCGCCCTTCGTGGGTCACCTGACCTACGCCGACAACTCCACCTACGAGCTCCTGTCGACTACCCCTGCCCGGTGAGCCCCTCGCGTGTTCTTGGCGCGATCTCGGACATCATCCGGCCGAGATCGCACCAAGTTGGCGGCAGGCGGCCTCTGAGGCTGGACGGGCCGGCCCTTCCATGCGACGGGGCGGCCGGAGCGGGCACGCCACCGACTCTCCATGTAGAACGCGGCCAGGGTGGCGCGGGCGAGGGGTGACAGCAGGCCGTAGAGCGGGTTGTGGCCCGACACCGCCCGTCCCCCCGCGCTCACCACCATGGCCGCCCATGGTCGGCGCGACGCCACCGGCGCCAGGAGGTGGGCAAGGTGGCGGAACGCTCGAGGATGCAGCGAGGCCTGGTTCTTCACCAACCCGGCCCGGACCTCGCCCAAGTCGCGGTACATGCGGGCTCTCATGAGGCGGGGGGCGAGGCGGGTGTCGTGGCTGCCCAATGCCCGCGCCAGGTCGCGGTCGTCGATCACCGACCCCCGAACCGCGAGGTGGCCATGGCCGCTCACCGCCTCGTAGGCGCGGCGGCGCACGAGGAAGCACTGGCCGCTGGCGAAGTCGGGGGGGAGGCCCTCCTGGGCCAGGGCCAGCCCCAGCTCGGGCAGCAGGAGCCGCTCGGCGAAGGACCGGCAGTCGAGACCACCGGCGATGCTCGTGGACGTCGAGGTGGTAGCAGCGCCCATCGTGGCTAGAGCCGCGGGGTGGAGCACCACATCGGCGTCGACGAAGGCCAACCATTCGGTGGCCGCCCCCTTGGCACCGGCCAGGCAGGCCCGGGGCTTGCCCAACCACCCGGGCGGGGGTTCGTCGTCCAAGCGCACCACCGCGGCCCCGGCGGCGGCCGCCACGTTGGCGGTGGCGTCGCTGGAGTGGTCGTCCACTACCACCACCTCGGTGGCCTGGGGCAGCACGGAGGCCACGCAGGCGGCGATGGTGGCGGCCTCGTCGCGCGCCGGCACGACCGCCCGTACGTCGAGCCGAGGGGCATGGTCGTCGGGGCCCAGGAACCGGGTGGCGGTCACTCCCATGCGGGCCAGCCCCACCAGGCTGGCCACGGTGGCGGGCCGCATCAGCCGGGCAGCCGCCCGGGAATGACCCCCCTCTGAGGGGTAATGGCGCGAGTTGACGGGCGACCCGGCGAGCTGTGGGCCATGGGTCTACTGGCGACGGCCACGGTGGCCTTGTCGGCGTTGTGGCTGACTCCGGGCCGACGCCTGCTGGCGCGGGTCGCGGGCAGCCCCCTGGCCGTCGGAAGCGGTGCCGAGATCCTCGCGTCCCTCGCTACTTTGGCCACCGCGGCCGCCGCGGTCTGGGCCCTACACCGGGCCGGGCGCCTGGCCACCCTGGGCCTGCGAGCACCGACCCAGGCTCGCCTCGCCGACTGGTTCGCCCTCCCCCTGCTGGGCCGGACCCTGGTGGTCGACCCCGTGCTAGCGCTGGCTCGCTTGCTGGCCGCCGTGGACGACCGTGTGATCGACGCTGGCGTCGGGGTGGTGGGGGCCGCCGCCGACGCCGTCTCGAATGCGTTCGCCGGGTGGGCCGAGCGCGGGGTCGATGGTCTGGTGTGGGGCGTAGGTGCCGGGGCGCTGTCGGCCGCCCGGGGCTCGAGGTCAGCCGACGAGCGGGGCATCGACGGGGCGGTCGAGGGAATGGCGTCGGGCGTGGGCATGGCTGGGCGCCTGAGCCGTCGCCTGCAGACAGGTCTCTCCCACCACTACTTCGTGATTGCCGCCGTGGGCTTGGTCGTGGTGGTGGTGGCGGCCGCCGTGGGGAGACGCTGAGTGCTCACCGTCGCGGTGTTCGCCCCGCTCGTTGGCGCACTGGTGGTGGCGTCGCTGGCCCGGGTTCGGGAGGCTGTGGTGCGCGCCATGGCGGTGGCCATCGCCGCCGTTCCCCTGGTGCTCATGGCCGTGGCGTGGCTGCGCTACCCAGGTGGCCCGGGATTCCACCTGGTGGAGTCGGCCCGATGGATCCCCACCCTCGGCGTCACCTACAAGGTCGGCGTCGACGGCATCTCGCTACCCCTGGGCGCCCTCACCGCCCTGTTGTTCGTGGCGTCGGTCGCCTACCCGGTCGATGTGAAGGGACGGCCCCGCCACTACTACGCCACCTTCCTCTTCCTCGAGTGTGTCTCCCTGGGCCTGTTCCTGGCCCTCGATCTCTTCTTGTTCTACGTCTTCTTCGACCTCAGCCTCGTCGGCATGTACTTCCTGATCGCGGTCTGGGGCCACGGCAATGCCCGTCGCTCGGCCCTCAAGTTCTTCCTGTACACCCTGGCCGGCACGCTCGTGATGCTCCTGGGCATCCTCGGCCTCTACCTGTCGACGTCACCCCGCACGTTCGACATGGTGGCCATCATCGCCCAGCAGCCCCTCGCCGGGGGCGGGGCCAAGGCGGCTCTGATCTTCGCCGCCTTGGCGGTCGGGCTCGGCATCAAGACGCCGGTCGTGCCGTTTCACACCTGGCTCCCACCCGCGCACGTCGACGCCCCCGCGCCGGCGTCGACCATCCTGGCCGGCGTGCTCCTCAAGATGGGCACCTACGGCTTCGTGCGCATCCTGCTGCAGATGCTGCCCGACACGTTCCGCCAGTTCGCCCCATGGCTGGGAGTGATTGCCGTGGTGAGCATCGTGTACGGGAGCCTGGTGGCCCTGGCCCAGACCAACCTCAAGCGCCTCATCGCCTACACCAGCGTCACCCACATGGGCTACGTGATCCTGGGCGTCGCCGCGGCTGGCGGCCTGGCCTCCCGGGAGGCGTCGGCGCGGGCCATCGCCCTCACCGGTGCGACGGTGGAGATGGTGGCTCACGGCCTCATCACCGGTGCCCTTTTCCTCGTGGCCGGGTCGTTCTGGCAGCGGGGGGAGACATACGAGATGGGCGAGTACGGGGGGTTGGCGTCGCGCGCCCCGATGCTGGCAGGGGCGACGTTGGTGGGTGCTTTCGCCAGCCTGGGCCTACCCGGGTTGGTCGGTTTCGTGGCTGAGTTCCAGGTCTTCGCCGGGGCAGTGTCGGTGTACCCGGTGCTGGCCGCCCTCGGGCTGCTGGGGCTGGTGCTCACTGCCGCCCTTTTCCTGCGTATGCTGGCGCAGCTCTTCTTCGGCCCTTTGCCGCCGCGCTGGGCCGACTGGCCCGACCTCTCCGCCAACGAGGCCGTGGTACTGGCCCCGCTGCTCGCCCTGGTGATCGCGCTCGGCGTCGCCCCGGCGTGGCTGGTCGATGTCGTCCACGCCAGCGCCGCCGCCCTCATCGGCCGATGAACGCATCGGCGATGCCGGTTGGCGACATCGTCCCCGAGCTGGTGCTGGTGGTCGGCGCGGTGGTGGTGCTCGTGTACGCCCTCTTCGCGCCGCGCTCGGCCCAGCCGTGGTGCGCATTGGCCGCGCTGGCCGTGCTGGCGGTGGCTGCCGCTACAACTCTGCCGATGCTCCGGGGTTCCCAGGCCCTGACCTTCTTCGACACCTACGCTGCCGATGACGCTGCGGTGTGGGCGAAGCTGATCGTCCTGGCGGTAACCGCTCTGACCATCCTGGCCTCGCTGGAATGGTTCTCCCCCGATCCTCGCCAGGGTGAGTACTACGCCATGGTCCTGTTCTCCGCCCTGGGT
>QHBU01000128.1 GCA_003244045.1 Candidatus Aeolococcus gillhamiae | reverse complement strand
CCACTACAGGGGACTTGACCCAGCGGGAACCAGGCGGCAGGTAAGACCACGGTTGCCACCCTGTTAGCCGAGCGCTTTCCCCGGGGCGTCCACGTCGAGGCAGACGACCTGCAGCGAATGATCGTTTCGGGGTGTAGATGGCCGGACGTCAGCGACGACATCGACGTAGCCACGGGTCGCGTGATCGGCGAGGCTGGTGCCCAACTGACCGCTCGTCTGCGCAATGCCTGTCTGCTCAGCCGATCATTCGTCGGAGAAGGGTTCACCACGGTGCTTACCGACATCATCGTTGGTTGGCGCTTTCAGGAGTTGATGGGGAACCTGGCAGGCGGGCCGTTCCATTTCGTGATGCTCCGACCTTCTGTCGAGGTTCTGCATCAACGAGAGCGTGAGCGAGCTTCCGGCAGTAACGAGTGGGAAGAGCACATCGAGGGCGGAATCGAAGAGATGCCCCCCGTCGGCCTGTGGTTGGATACCAGAGCCTGGAATGCATCCGAGACAGTGGACGAGATACTTAACCGCCGATCCGAAGGTCTGGTTGGTGCCCAACCCCGATAGCTGGTGAACATGAGCTTCTTTTGACGACGCCTACCGACAAGGAACTCCGCCATGGAACATCGCCGAGCGACGGGCACGGCGGCCAAGAGCCGGGAATTCCGCGCGGCAGCGAGAAGCGGAGCGGCGCTATCAATGCTCCGATCCCGAGGGCGAAGCAGACAAGGAAGATCGCCCCGCCAAAGGCGGTGCCCAGCGCGATCTCGGCGTCTCCTCGGCTGCTCGCGGCCAGACCGACTGCGACGTTCTCCGCCTCCAGTCCGGCCAGCAGCGCGCTGGCCACAAAGGGAGCAACGCGGAGCAGGCGGGAGGCACCGACCAATCCCTTGAGCAGGCGCTCAGTCGCGAGCACCACGACCACCACGCCGCCGAGGAAGGCGACCAGCGACAGGACAGGCGACATGGCGGGGATGGTAAGCGGCACCCGGAACTCAGGCGGCTATGTGCTGGTCTGCGGGCGCCTCCCAGTCCCGCGATCGACTTGATGCGGTGCGACGGGGTCAGCGACTGCTGCCATGGCTGCCTCCTACGCCGGCATTACCCGGTCAGGTTCGGCCGTCGGCGACCGTAGCATCGCCCTCTCAGCCCGGCAATGTCCGAGCTCCCGCGTGCGGGGCGCAGCATAGCGTCGAGGCTGGCCGACGGTGCACATCGGCCGACTCACCTCCCGTTGACAGTTGCGCAGCCGGTCACTGGGACGCACGTCCGGTGCGCGCCCGCGACGGCCGCGCTTCACGCGGCAGTCCGGATCGCTTGCCGTCGGCAAGGGTAGATGGCCCCAGCACGCGCCGTTCGCCGGCAGGCTGAGCAGCCGCACACCGAACCACGCCGGAGGTCACCGGTCCGAGTCAGCTGCCCTCTGGGTCGCGGGCCGCTGTCGGTTCGGCTCGGAGGCCGACAGCGCCGACCGCTGCGGCCGCTATGAGGAGCAGCCCGCCAACGATGAACACGGGCCGGATCCCCACCAGCGTGGCGAGCAAAGCGCCTAGGCCGATGGAGACGAGTCGGCCCACCTGCCAGGTGAGGTCGAGCAGCGCGAAGGTCCGACCGCGGATGCGCTCCGGGATGCGGCGCTGGATCAGGGTTTGAAAGGACACCATCCCGCTCGAGGTGTTGATGCCGTAGAGACCGAGCAGAGCGCCCCCGGCGCCGGCTTGGCTGAGGAGACCCAGCCCCATGTCGCCGACGCCGCGGATGGCGTAGGCGGCCGGAACAACCCGCTCCGGGGCAACGCGCCCGAGGAGTGGCAGGGCCAGCGGGCCGGCGAGCGCCCCAAGCGCGATCGCCCCCAGCCACGTCCCATAACCCGCGGGATTCAGCAGGTATGCCTTTTCGGCGAGGACGACGAGCAGGGCCGAGGTGGCGCCCACCGAAAGAGCGGCCAGCGCCTGCATGACGAGGAGCGGCCGCAGCCCGCCAACCATGCGCATGAGACGGAAGGCCTCGGGCAGTTGGTGCCACGGTCCGATCGTCAGGGTGCTCACGCGGCTGAGCGCGGGTAGGCGCAGGAGTAGCAGGCCGGAACCAACGAAGGTGGCGGCGTTGACCGCGAAGACCAGGCGCACCAGGCCGTTCGCGACGAGAACGCCCGCCAGAGGCGCGGCGATCAACTGCAGTGCCACCCCCGCCGTCCAGAGCAGGCCGTTGGCGGCTAGCAGCAGCTCGCCCGGAACCAGGCGTGGCACCAGCGTCGAGGACGATGGCGAAAAGACGGCCGTGCCCAGCGCCAGAACGAAGGCCACACCGAGTGCCGTCGGGTAGCTCGGAGCAGCCGCCAGGAGAGCGGCCGTGACGGCACGCGCCATGTCGACTGAGATCAGCAATGGTCGCGGCGATATCTGGTCGACGACGAGTTGAGCGACCAGGGCACCGAGGATCAGGCCCACGCCTTCGGCCAGGACAACGGTTCCGACGGCCGCAGCCGATTTGGTGATGGCGAGGGTGAACAGTGCCAACGCGACGAAGTTCAGCGTGTCCCCAGTGCGGCTCACCAGCGCCGCGAGCCAGAGCGCGCGGAACCCGCGCTGCGACAGCGCGGCTCGGTACTTCTCCGCGTCGGCGGTCAGAGGATGACGAGATCGAGGTGCGTTCACGGTTCTCCGCAGTGGAACCCCTCTGGTCATGGCGCAGCGGTTCCCGCTGGTGGGTGGCCGCCCGTCTTAGCTGTGCTCGGGCCCGAGATCCCCAAGGACGACGTCAATGTGCCGGTCGACGAGCAGTGGGCGGCCCGACCTCAATCGGAGGATCGTCTGACCGTTGCCGTTCGCCTCAATGGATTCGATCGAGTCCGGGTGAATCCATACCTCCCTCGTGAGGCCAGAAGTGACGTCGGCGATTCGGATGTACTTGACCCGGGGGTGACCGACCGCGCCGGCCCGCCCGCCTTGCCGACTTGCCTCCGGACGGGTCGAGGCGGCGCCGATGCGCGACCTCGGCGCAGAGCTCCCGACGCTAGGCATGCCCACCCGACTCCGAAGCTGGTCGTCGCGAGCGGTCAGCGCGGCGCGCAGCTTGCGAGCCGCCTCCGCGCGCGTCTTTCCGTACAGCGCCGGCCGGCGGGTTACCCCCTCGTCAACCACGGTGTAGCGCGCAACCCAGAGGCCGTCCGACCGCGGCCGAGCCGAGACCGATCCCTCGCCGTTGACGCGCTTTCTCATGTTCGAACTGTACCAAGTCTGCGCCAGTTGTCACAGTCGTTGTCACAGTGCCTTGGATCGCTGGAACAGCGGTTTACCCTTCAGGGTAGAGCCTAAATCCCTTGCTGCACAAGGGCTTTGGCGGAGCGAGAGGGATTCGAACCCTCGATCCGAGTTGCCCCGGATACCGCATTTCCAGTGCGGCGCCCTCGACCGGACTAGGCGATCGCTCCGCCGCCGATTCTAGCCGTCGGCCTCCGACGGTTCGGATCGCCGGCGCGCGACCTCTTAATGCCCCCTTATCTCGGGTGCCGGGACGCAGTTCGTACACTGCCGGGCATGGAGGGGAGGCCAAGCCGAAGGGATGTCCTCAAGGCGGGGGCGGGAGTCGCCGCCGGCGGCGCACTGGCCTCCAGTGGCCTGTCGCCGGCACTGCTTCGCGCCATCGCGGCCACGCAGGCGACGTGCGGCACCCTCGCCGACGTGCGGAACGTCGTCATCTTCATCCAAGAGAACCGGTCGTTCGACCATTACTTCGGCCGGTACAAGGGTGTGCGTGGGTTCGATGACCGCTCCGTGCGTCTCAGCAATACCGACGATGGCACCACCATCTTCAAGCAGAGCTACCCAATCGATGGCATCCCCGGCGCTCCCGATCCCCTCCTTCCATTCCACATCAACACCAGCGAGCCGTCCACCAGCCAGGGCGAGTGCACCAACGACATCGGCCACCAATGGAGTGACCAGCACGCCATGTGGAATGACGGGCTGATGGACAGCTGGGTGGCGCGGTACCTGCAGAGTAACCCCGGCGGGAACGGCAAGTTCGCCGCCATCACGATGGGCTACTACCAAGGGTCACCCGCACGCGACCACTCCGGCGACGTCGACCTCTACTGGGCGCTCGCCGACAACTTCACCGTCTGCGACAACTACTTCTGCTCGATCAAGGGCCCGACGACCCCGAACCGGCTCTACCACTGGACCGGCACGATCGACCCGTCGGGCCACGCGGGCGGCCCGGTGGTCGGGTGCCCGTCCGCCTACCCAACGGCGAAAGAGCCGAAGCTGGACTGGATGACCTACCCGGAGCGGCTGCAGGATCAAGGAATCTCGTGGCGGATCTACGCCAGCGACGAGATGGGCAGCGGATCGTCGGACGAGGACCGGTGGGTCGGTGAGTTCGGCTGCAACCCGCTGTGGCTGTTCAAGAACTATCAGGATGCGCTGACCTCGACGCTGCCCAGGGATATCGAACTGGTCGACCGGGCGTCGCTGCGGACGCAGTGGCAGCCGAATTCGGGTCAGGGCACCGACCCGGCGCACGTCCTGGCGAAGTTCGTCGCCGACTGCGCCCCGGGTGGCAACCTGCCGAAGGTGTCTTGGGTCATCGCGCCGGGCGGGTACTCCGAGCACCCGAAGTCGCGTCCGGTCGACGGCGCGGCGTTCATCGAGACGATGTTGCAGGGCATCTGGGCCGACCCCGAATTGTGGAGCAAGACCGTCGTGCTCATCAACTACGACGAGCACGACGGCTTCTTCGACCACGTAATCCCGCCGACCGCACCCTCCGGGGCGCCCGACG
>QHBU01000127.1 GCA_003244045.1 Candidatus Aeolococcus gillhamiae | reverse complement strand
CCTCCCCTGGGCGGTGAGGATCGATCCCGCCCACCGGCCGCTGCAGTACCTCGGGCAGGCCACCTACCAACCGACCTTCCTCTACGAGTCGCTCTGGGACCTCGCCCTGATCGGGGTCCTGTGGTGGGCGGCCGAGCGGTTTGCGATCCGGCGGGGCTACCTAATCGCCCTGTATGCGGCTCTGTACACGTTCGGCCGGTTTTGGACCGAGTACCTCCGCGTCGACGAGGCCCACCACATCCTCGGCCTGCGGCTCAACGACTGGGTCAGCATCTTGGTCTTCACGGGCGCGGTGGCGCTCCTGACATCTCGGGGCAGGGCGCGCCCCGGCGACGAGTTGGTCCGCGATCCACTGCCTGGGCGGCGCGATCCACTGTCCGGCCAGACCGCCAACGACGCGCGCCAAGGCGCCACCCCGTCAGCGGGGCCCGACATAGCTAGCTCGCACCCGGAAGTCGGTCCGGCTGGCGTACTCCTCCATGGCGTGAGCGATCCAACCCGCGGTCCTACCCAGGGTGAAGATGGCCTCCCCGGCACCGGGGATCATCGACTGACCGAACACTAGAGCCGCCAAGCCGAAGTCCACGCTCGGAGGAGGAAGCCCCCGCTCGTGGGCTAGTCCCAACACGGCGTCGATCGCTGCGCGGCGTCGCAGCGGGAGGTCTAGCTCCGAAACCCGGCGAACCAGCTCTCTGCCCCGAGGATCGCCGTCGGGGTAGAGGACCTGCCCGAAACCGGCGACCACGCCTCCACGGCGCAACCGTTGCGCCATCGCCTCGCCGGGACCCACCCGTAGCGCGTCGTCGAGCAAAGCCACGACCTCGGCCGAGTTGGCCCCGTGAAGCGCGCCAGCAGCGGCTCCGAGCCCCGTTGACACCACCGCGTAGGGATCAGCCCCGAAGGCGGCCGCCACACGGGCCGCCAGTGTCGATGCTGCCAACTCATGGTCAGCCACCAAAGCCAAGGCCGAATCGAGCATGTCGACCCGCGCGGGCGTCGCCACGAGCGCTGTCAGTCGCGGCCACAAGCGGGCGGCGATGCCGCCACCGGCCTGGATCCGGCGGGCGTTGCGGCCTGTGACGGGCAGTGAGTCCACCATGGTTGAGATGATCGTCTTGGCGGTTGAAATGACGCTGTCGGGGCCAAGGTGGTGCCGCCACGGGTCGACGGTCGCCGCAGCCGCCACCACCACCTTGAACCGGTCTGCCGGCATCGTCGGGTCCGGCAGGACCGAAGCAGCAAATTTCGCCAGGCGGAGGCTTTCCGGGGAGCCGCCGTTCCAGGAGGAATCCCCGCTAGTCGAGGGCCACGAGGCTGTCCACAACCACCCGGCCACCTCCTCGAACGACCGCTCGACGCTCGACGCAACTGCATCCTCGCCTCGGTAGAAGAGCCGGCCGTCTTCGATCAGCGTGATCCCGGTGACGAAGCCCAAGGTTGGCCCACCGCGCCCGACCCGCCCGGCAGCCGCTGCACGTCTCGACGTGGCGGCAAGCCGTTCCACCTGGGCCGCATCGAAGGTGCTGCCCCTCCTGTCGCGCTCTGGCGACAACAGACCTCGGCTCACGTAGGCGTAGACGCTCTGGCGCTTGACGCCAAGGCGCTTCGCCACCTCCGCCGTGGTCAGGCGCAGTCGGCGCTCCGCATTGTTGATCATTGATCAATCTTGATTGGACAAACCATTGCGATCAATATAGGCCGCATGAGCCTCCTCGATCGAGAAGCAGAAGGAAACCAGCCACCGACGGTCGCAGCACCGGGCTTGAAGGGCTTGATCGTCACCGATACCGAGGTGGGCGACGTGCGAGGAGACGAGGGCTTCTACCACTACCGGGAGTACGCAGCCACAGAGCTGGCCGTGGCGCGTTCCCTCGATGACGTGTGGCGGTTGATGCAGGACGGGGAGCTGCCCACCACGACCGAGGAGCAGGAGG
>QHBU01000126.1 GCA_003244045.1 Candidatus Aeolococcus gillhamiae | reverse complement strand
GACGATTACGTCACCAAGCCCTTTTCACCACGGGAACTCGTAGCCCGGGTGAAGGCGATCCTCCGTCGAACCGAGGGACCGCCCCCAGCCCGCCCCGACGTGATCACTGTGGGCAGCGTCGAGGTCGACCCCGGCCGGCGGGAGGTGAGGGCCGAGGGGAGGGTCGTCGCCCTTGCGACGCGGGAGTTCGATCTGCTGGCGTTCCTGGCGGACAACGCCGGGCTCGCCCTCAGTCGCCAACAGCTCCTCGATGGGGTCTGGGGCCCCGACTGGTACGGCGACCCCCGTACCGTCGACGTCCACGTACGCCAGCTGCGAAGGAAGCTCGGGAGCGCGCTTTCCTTGGCGACGGTGTGGGGCGTCGGGTACCGGCTCGGGTAGAAGGCGGTGCGGCGCCGACTCACCTGGGCGATGGTCTTGATGGTCGTCGGAGCCCTCGTCCTTTCCGCGGTGGTCACGCTCATCTTCACTGCCATCGACACACGGGAGCAGACCCGTCACGAGCTCGTCAGGGAGGCTCAGGGGTTGGCGCTCGCCGTGCAGCAGGAAGCCGCGAGCAACACCCGGGACCCCGCCGCTTCGCTTCGCCAGATCCTGTTGGCGTTGAAGTCGCCGCTGCATTACGAAGGTGTGGCGGTCCTTGCCGTCCAACCCAATGGAGCCCTCTTCGACCCCGCCAACCCACGCCAGAAAGCCGCCCTCCCGAGCGGCCTCCAGCCCGCCACGGTGGAGCCGCGCGCACTCCTGAGGAACGAGACCGTTTCGGGCACGTCGGGCGCGATCGTCTTCGCTGCGGTCCCCTACCGCGCCGAGGTCAACGTCGGGGGAACGCCCCGGAACCTGCTCCAAGTTGTGGTCCTGACCCGTCGGCCGCCGATCGGGGCGGCCCGGGCCGCCCTCTGGCTCCTGGCGTCTGCCGCCGCAATCATCGCTGTCGCCGTGATGGTGGCGCGCCGGCTCGGGCGGCGGTTCGTGCGTCCGTTGGAGGCCGCCCAGGGCGTGACTCGCCGCATCGCAGCGGGCGACATGGACGCTCGCGTCCCCGAGCCAGACAGCGCCGACCCGGAGCTGGTCGAGATGGTGCATTCGATCAACTCGATGGCCGAGAGCCTGGCGCGCGCCCGGGGGGCGGAGAGGCAGTTCCTGCTCTCGGTGTCCCACGAGCTCAGGACCCCGCTCACCTCGATCCGCGGATATGCCGAAGCTCTCTGTGACGGGGCGATGCCGGATCCGGCCCGCGCCGGGACCGTGATAGCACGCGAGTCGCGGCGACTCGAGCGGCTCGTTCAGGACCTGCTCGACCTGTCCAAGCTGGAAGCCGGGAGATTCTCCCTCGCGCCCGGGCCGGTGGACGTGGGAGATGCGGTGTCAGCCGCTGCCGCCGGCTTCGTCCCGATGGCGGCCGAGCTGGGCCTGGCCCTTTCTGTGGAGGCGGCCCCCTCGGGGACCCTCATCGCAACCGCGGATCCCGACCGCCTGGTCCAGGTGGTGGCAAACCTGGTCGAAAACGCGCTCAAGTACGCCAGGTCGCGCGTGCACGTTGCGACCTTCGCCGACCCCTCCGGACCAGTCATCTCGGTCGACGACGACGGACCCGGCATCTCCCATGACGATCTGCCGCATGTCTTCGACAGGCTTTGGCGCTCCTCGCACCAGCCAGGCCGCCAGGTCGGATCAGGGCTCGGCCTGGCGATCGTTGCGGAGTTGACCGAGGCGATGGGCGGCTCTGTCCAGGCCGTATCGCCGGGCCCCGAGGGTGGTGGCACGCGGATGGTGGTGAGGCTCCACCCGTAAAACGCGGGCCGCCGGCTGCTCACTACGCTGATCGCCGCTGGCGGGGCTTGCCTCAGGTCGTGCTCGGGAACGGCGGGAAGAACGTGGGCGGGCTGGTGCCCGGACCGAACGGCAAGGTGGTGACGGTGGTGGTCGGCGGCGATGCGCAGTCCGGCATCCCCAGCGCCGTGGCGGCAGCGCCGCCGACCGATACGGACAGGGGCGCCGGGCCGGCAGCCTGACACGAGAGGGCGAACAAGGCCGTCCCCGCGCGATCCGTGGCCGAAGTCAGGGGACCGCTCACCACCCAGTCC
>QHBU01000125.1 GCA_003244045.1 Candidatus Aeolococcus gillhamiae | reverse complement strand
GCAGGTCATCCCTGAAGGAGCGCCTCTTGTCAAGGGCGTGCCGGCCCGCAAGGGCCGGCTCCTTTGGTTCTCACGACGCTGTTTCGGCAGGGGCGTGGCGCGACGAAACACCCCACCGGCTCGGGCAGGGAGGACAAGGCGGTCAAGGCCCGCCGGAGGCCGCCCGAAGGGGAAGCCTTGACGGCTTGGCATGGTGCCGCCCACCAGCACACTGGACGTTGGAGCCCGTCAGGGCTCCTGCACGCGCAGTGGCTGGCGGTGACATCAATTGGGTGGTTGTCGAACAAGACCTCCTCGTTGTCGATGATCAGATGCAGAGGCCGGCTTCAGGGACGCAGCCGAGCTGCGTCGACACACCGAGGGCTCGGGTGTCCGTCATCCCTTCGCAGCGCGAGGCCGCATGAAGCACTTCGGCGCAACCATGGTGGGCGCAATCAGAAGGCTCGGCCCGCAATCGGGGCCATGACCTGCTCGTGCTCGCACCACGGCTGCGTCCGAGCCGTGCTCACGCCGCCTTGTCGGCCAGACAGCGGACCTCGCCGTCTCGCAGGCCGTAGAAGACGAGCGTGAGGATCTTGCGTCCGACGGCCACCCCGGCGATCTTCTTGCCCCGGCGGGCGGCGATGCGGTGGTAGTCGGACTTCAACCAGCTGTAGGAGCGGGGCCGCATGGCCGCCTCCACCGCGGCCCAGCGCACCAGGCGACTCCCTTGCTTGGTGATGCGGCCCCGGCGCACGGTGGTGTCGGACTCGTGGTGGCGGGGCGTCATGCCCGCCCACGAGGCGAGTTGTTCAGGCCGGTCGAACCGGTGAACGTCGCCGATCTCGGCCACGAACACCGCGGCCAGGATCTTGCCCACCCCGGGGATGGCCTGGATGGCCTCGTAGCCGGCGTGACCGTCGAGTCGGCCGGCGATGACACGGTCCAACATGGCGATCTCCCGGTTGTGCAGAGCGACCAGGTCGCGCAGGGACTCGACTCGGATCAGGTACATCTCGTCGAGGGCCACCGAGTCCAACAGCGCGTTGCCGGCCACGCCGAACAGATCCGATACCGGGACCTTCACGCCGGCCTTGCCGAGCACTCCGTGCACCTGGGACTTGGCGTTGGCCCGGGCCTCGACGATCTTGTGGCGGTAGCGCACCGCCTCACGCAGCTCGCGCACCTCGGGAGGGGCGATCCACGACTCGGGCAGGCATCCCATGCGCAACAGGTCGGCCAGCAGCTTGGCGTCGGACTCGTCCTTCTTCACCCGCTGGTAGGCGAAGGCCTTGATCCCGAGTGGGTGGGCCAGGTGCAACCCAGCCCCACACTCGGCGATCACGTCGGCGGCCCAGTACCAGCCCAGGGTGGCTTCCATGGCCACCTCGGGCTCGGGGCCGGCCTTGGCCAGCTCGGCCGCCAGGGCGACCGGATCGTTTTCGATCCGCACCGTGTCGAGCACCATCCCGTCCGCGTCCATGCGCACGATCACGCTGCGGCGGCGATGCAGGTCGATACCCACATACTCTCGTTGGTCTTCCACCGGTGTCTCCTTCCGTCGTCTCCGGGTTGGTTTGGAGACCCCGAGTGTGCTCCTCGCACTCGGTTCCCGGCGATGGGAGGAGCTCCGGCGGTTCGGTTCCTCGCTGCCCTTCGACGTAGCCAACGCAGTCCTCGCTCGAGTCGGCGCCCGGGCCTGCCATCACCGAGGCCCTCACGCGAGAGCGGCCATGCGCTCCTTCATAGGATCAGAGCCCAGCCGTCGGCATCCGGCCGTAGGACGCCTCGTACTCGGACTCCACGGTGGCCACGTCCCGGCGCAACTCGTCGAGCACGACGGCGAGCTCGGCCATCTCGTCGCCGCGAAGGCCGGCAGGCCCCCGCCGGCCGAGGGCACCGGCGCCCTGGCGCTTCTCCTGCTCAAGGCTCAGAATGCCGGCCAGGCCGTGCCAAAGCCCTGCCCGACGTGGCTCTGCGCTCTCGGCTCGCCGGGTAGCAAGGAGCAGGAGAACCTTGAGGTAGCCATCGTCAAGTTCGGAGACGTTGAGCTCTTCGGCAGCATCTACGGCGACGAGCCTTGCCACCCGACTGCCGACTCGTCCCGGGCGCTCCCGGCGGCGATCCCCTCTGCTACCAGGTGGCGGGTGACGGATTTCGATTCGCGGCGTCACGGCGGCCAGGATTTGAGACTGCTCTTTCCGTCTTGAAGAACCCATCCGGACGGCAGGACCGTTCCGCATATCATGGGGCGTTGACGTCAAGCGGGCCGTGGCCACGGTTCCGCAGATGACCGGCGCCGGACTGCGCTGGCCAATACCAAACCGGCCTAGCGTCAAGTCGGCCGCCTTGGGCGGCGACAGCTCGAGCCCGCGAGGCCCGGTCCAAAGACAGGATACGACACATGACAGCACCGCAGACATTCGTGATCGTGGGCGCCGGGCTGGCCGGGGCCAAGGCAGCCGAAGCGCTACGCACCGAGGGTTTCAGTGGCAGGGTCGTGCTGATGGGCGAGGAGGCCGAACGCCCCTACGACCGACCCCCGCTGTCGAAGGACTACCTGCAGGGTCGGTCCGAGAAGGAGATGATCTACGTTCATCCGAGCGGATGGTACGCCGAGCACGACGTCGACCTGCGCCTCGGTGCCCGGGTCATCTCGATCGACCGGGCCGCCCGCGAGGTGACGATCGAGGGCGGGGAGCGGGTCGGCTACCACAAGTTGCTGCTGGTCACCGGTTCGACCCCCCGTCGGCTGACGGTGGCCGGCAGCGACCTCGGAGGCGTGTTCTACCTACGAGGCGTCAAGGACTGCGAGGCGATCAAGTCGGCGTTCGCGACGGCCAAACGGGTGGCGATCATCGGGGCGGGCTGGATCGGCTTGGAGACCGCGGCCGCGGCCCGGGCCGCGGGGTGCGAGGTCACGCTGCTCGAGAGGGGAGACCTGCCACTCCTGGCGGTGGTCGGCCGTGAGGTCGCCGAGATCTACGCCGCCCTGCACCGCGACCATGGGGTCGAGCTGCGAATGGGCGTCGAGGTGGCCGAGATCACCGGCCAGGACCGTAGAGCCACCGGGGTCCGCCTGGGCGACGCCAGCATGGTCGACGCCGACGTGGTGGTGGTCGGGGTGGGCATCGTCCCCGACGCCGGGCTGGCCGAGGCCGCCGCCCTGACGGTGGACAACGGCGTCGTCGTCGACGAGCAACTGGCCACCGCCGACCCTGACGTGTTCGCCGCCGGTGACGTGGCCAATGTGTACTACCCGCTCCTCGGCGCCCACCTGCGCCTCGAGCACTGGTCGGCCGCCCTCAACCAGGGGCCGGTGGCGGCGGCCAACATGATGGGCCGGGGGGTGTCCTATAACCGTGTGCCCTACTTCTTCTCCGACCAGTACGACATGGGCATGGAGTACTCCGGCTACGTCGGAAAGGGCCGCTACGACGAGATCGTCTTCCGCGGCGACGTGGCCAGCGGTGCGTTCATCGCCTTTTGGCTGGGTGACGGTCGAGTGCTGGGGGGCATGAACGTCAACATCTGGGACGTTACCGACACCATCCAGGCCCTGGTGCGCGCCGCCGCCCCGGTCGACAAGGCCAAACTGGTCGACCCCGCGGTGTCCTTGGGCGACGTCCTCGGTGGCCTGGCGGTCCCACGGTGATGACCGAGGCGCAACTCGACCTCGTCCGCCGCCTGGCCGCCCAGCTGCGGGTGGACTCCATCCGGTGCAGCACCCAGGCCGGCTCGGGCCATCCGACCTCGTCGCTGTCGGCCGCCGACCTGATGGCCGTCCTGCTGGTCGGCCACCTTCGCTACGACTGGGACCAGCCGGGGCTGGCCAACAACGACCACATGATCTTCTCCAAGGGCCACGCGTCGCCGCTGCTGTACTCGATGTTCCGGGCCGTCGGGGCGGTCAGCGAGGAGGAGCTCATCACGACCTACCGCCAGCTGGGGGCCCGCCTGGAAGGCCATCCCACGCCGGTCCTGCCCTGGGTCGATGTGGCCACCGGCTCCCTCGGCCAGGGGCTGCCCGACGCGGTCGGCGTCTGCCTGGCCGGGAAGTACCTGGACAAGCTGCCCTATCACGCCTGGGTGCTGTGCGGGGACAGCGAGACGGC
>QHBU01000124.1 GCA_003244045.1 Candidatus Aeolococcus gillhamiae | reverse complement strand
TCGACGTGTACCGCCACCTCGAGAGCGAGGTGAGCATGGCCGCCATGGAGAGCTGCCGTATCAGCTGGGGACGGGTGACGGCCGTCGACGCGACGTCATTGCTGGTGCTGCGGCGGCCTCTGGTGCTGCGGGAAGCGAAGCTGGCCCTGGGCGAGCCCCGTGCCGAGAGAGTCCAGCGCACGCTGGACGACCGGGGTTTCGTCGACCACGCGGCCATCGACGACTGGGTGTCGGTGCACTGGGGCTGGGCCTGCGAGGTGCTCGACCAGCGCGCCAGGCGCAACCTGAGCTTCTGGACCGATCACCACCTCCGCCTCGCCAACCAGACGATTTAGCGGGGCGGCGAAGCCGCCAAACGCCCGGTCAGGGCGGCGAAGCCGCCAGGACACGGCCGGCGACTCAGTAGTTGACTGTGGCCGACTGGTTGGGGGTGGTGGGCGCAGGGGCGGCGGCGGAGGGTCGGGGCTTGGCCGGCCCGGCGTTGACGATCGCCACGGTGGTTCCGGCGCTCACCCGCCCGAACAGGTCCATCTCGTCGTCGGGGTTCATGCGGATGCAGCCGTGGGAGGCGCTGAAACCGATCGACGAGGTGTCAGACGTGGCATGGATGAGGATGCCCGGGGCATCGAGGGCGAGCGCACGGGTTCCCAGGGGGTTGTTGGGGCCGGGCCCGATGGTGGCAGGCATGCTGGTGGACCACGAGCTGTTGGGGTTGGTCCACGTGGGGTTCACGATCTTGGACACGATGCGCCAGGTGCCGGTGGGCGTGGGGAAGGCGGCCTGGCCGGTGGCCACCGAGTACTGCTTGGTGACCTTGCCGTCCTCGTAGAGGTAGAGCATGTTCTCGCCGGTGCGCACGAGGATGACCTTGCTCACTGCCGCCGCGCCCACCTTGGGCTCCACCGGCGTGGATACCAGGTTGACCGACGGGCTGGCGCTCTTGGCTGCGTCGAGGACCGCGGTTCGGGAACGCTCGACGTCGAGCTGGCGGCCGGTCTTGGGGGCCACGATGTTGACGAAGCCTGACGACGTGTCGATCTTGGCGTTCTGCGGCGCCACGGCGACGGCCTTGGCCGCCTGGTCGACAATGGCGGAAACGTTTCCTTGGCCCCAGGTGGGCGTGACTGCCACCGAGGGCGACGTGTGCCCGAACAGGCGCCCCCACACCCGTTGGAACAGGTTCCCTTGATGCGAGCGGATGGCGGCACGGTGGACGGCAGCGGGCACATCGACCCTGAGGCCCAGGTCCCAAGCGGTGGTGGAGGTGTTGAACGAGTCGGCGTGGACCTGGATCGGGCGGTGCAACGGGTCTTCCACCCGAGCCCGCACTGCTTCCAGAGCGCGATCCTCGTGCAGGCCTCCTACTGGTACCCCGCCCACCACCGTGCCGGGGAGCATCGTCTGGGCGGAGCGGTGGTCGTAGCTGACAGCCCATGCCGTGGTCCCTGAGACCACGACCAGCGCGGTGACGATGGATATGACAACGATGGGATGGCGGCGTGCCCAGGTCACTGGGAATCCCTGCGACTGCCACCCGCCACGCACACCGGTGCCATTTCGCAAGTTTACCGCACCCCCCCGGGGTCCGGACTACGGCGGTTGAAGTGACGTCCCTCACGAAGCAGGGCGGCGGCGCAGGCGGCTGGGCAGCAGGCCGGTCACCAGCGAGAGATCCTCGGTACCCAGGGCCCGAGCCGAGGCCACGAACGCCACCAGCCCGGCGGCGCCGGCCAGCGCCACCTCGACCAGCGCCCTCGTCCCGCCCGGCGCCATGGTCGCCCCCAGTCCCACCCGCACGCTCACCATGGCCCCGGTAGCCACCAGGGTGGCGCCGACCGCCTTGGCCAGCTCCCGCAGGGTGTGCGTCGCCTCCAGGCCACCGATGCGCCGGGCCAGCACCGCCCCGGCGGCGATGGCGGCTACCAGGTAAGACAGTGAGTGGGCCAGGGCCAGCCCCCGGACTTGGGCCCGGGGGAACAACAGCAGGGCGAAGGCCACGTAGGCGACGTTGGACACCACGTTGACCACCAGCGGGGTCCGAGCATCCTGGCGGGCGTAGAACGCACGCAGGAACAGGAGGAAGGCCGAGAACGGGACCAGCCCTATGGAGAACATGTCGAGCACCGACGACACCAGGGGGACGCTGGCCGAGCTGGTCACGCCGTGCTGGAGCAAGGTCTGGATCAACGGGCGGGACAGCACCAGATAGGCGGCCGTAGCCGGCAGCAACAGAAGGGTGGTGGCTCGCAGCCCTCCCGCCACCCACGACCGGAAGCCCTCGACGTCTCCATCGACATGACGGGCGGCCAGGGTCGGCACCAGGGCGGTCATGATGGAGACGGCGACCACGCCATAGGGCAGCTGGAAGAAGGCGAAGGCGGTGAAGAAGGCGGTGGGACCGCCCTGCACGCCGTTGGCCAGGTACAAAGCGATGCCGAAGCCGATCTGGTTGACGACGACATACCCGAGCGTCCAGGCCGACAAGCCGGCCAGCTTGCGCACCGCGGGATGGCCGAAGTCGACCCGCAGGCGCAGCCGACCGGGGAGGCGGCGCACGAACGGCCAATGGGCCAGCGCCATCGCCGCTACGCCGGCGGTGGTGCCCCCGGCCAGGAGGAGCCTCTCGCCCAGGTTGGCGCCCACGCTGGCGTCGGTGGGGGTGCCCTTGACGATGGACGCGAAAGCCAAGCAGGTGCCGATCACCACCACGTTGTTGAGGACAGGAGCGAACATCGGCACAGCGAAGCGGTCGTAGGCGTTGAGCAGCGCGCCGGCGATCGCTGCCGCTCCGTAGAACGCGATCTGGGGGGCAAAGACCCGCAGGAAGAAGGTGGCGACC
>QHBU01000123.1 GCA_003244045.1 Candidatus Aeolococcus gillhamiae | reverse complement strand
CAGGTCGGCGTGCCCTACATCGTGGTGGCGCTCAACAAGGTCGACCAGGTCGACGACGAGGAGCTGCTCGAGCTCGTCGAGCTCGAGGTCCGGGAGTTGCTCAGCAAGAACAACTTCCCCGGCGACGACACACCAATCGTCCGCGTCAGCGCGCTCAAGGCGCTCGAGGGCGACAAGGAGGCCGCCGAGGCCATCGGCAAGCTGATGGATGCCGTGGACAGCTACATCCCGGTGCCCGAGCGCCCCGTCGACAAGCCGTTCATGATGCCCATCGAGGATGTGTTCTCGATCGAGGGGCGCGGCACCGTGGTCACGGGTCGCATCGAGCGCGGTGTCGTCAAGGTCAACGAGAACGTCGAGATCGTCGGCATCAAGGACACCTCCAAGACGGTGGTCACTGGCGTGGAGATGTTCCACAAGCTGCTCGACACCGGCGAGGCTGGCATGAACGTCGGCTGCCTGATCCGCGGTGTCAAGCGCGAGGATGTCGAGCGCGGTCAGGTCCTCGCCAAGCCTGGCACGATCACGCCGCACACCAAGTTCAAGGCCCAGGTGTACGTGCTCGGCAAGGACGAGGGCGGGCGCCACACGCCCTTCTTCAACGGCTACCGTCCCCAGTTCTACATCCGCACCACCGACGTCACCGGCACGATCAGCCTGCCCGAGGGCCAGGAGATGTGCATGCCCGGTGACAACGTGGAGATGGGCATCGAGCTGATCACCCCGATCGCCGTCGAGGACAGCATGCGCTTCGCCATCCGCGAGGGTGGCCGCACGGTCGGTGCCGGCACCGTCACCAGCATCGACAAGTAGTTCACAGCACAAGGCAAAGGTACCGCCCACCGCTCATGGCACAGAAGATCCGCATCCGCCTGAAGGCGTACGACCACAGGGTCCTGGACCAAGCCGCGTCGAAGATCGTCGACACGGCCACCCGGACAGGCACCCGCGTGGCCGGGCCTGTGCCTCTGCCCACGTCCATCAACAAGTACACCGTGGTCCGCGGGCCATTCATCGACAAGGACTCCCGCGAGCAGTTCGAGATGCGCACCCACAAACGGATCCTCGACATCCTCGACCCCAACCCCAAGGTGGTCGACGCGCTCATGCGGCTCAACATGCCCAGCGGCGTCAACATTGAGATCAAGCTCGGAGACCAGCGTGGCTAGGGGAATCCTCGCCCGCAAGGTGGGCATGACCCAGATCTTCACGGAGCGCGGGACGGTGGTCCCGGTGACGGTGCTGGAGTCCGACTCCTGTCACGTGGTGCAGCGCAAGACGACGCCGGTCGACGGCTACGAGGCGCTGCAACTCGGCTTCGGCGAGAAGCTGCCGCGGCGGGTCAACAAGCCGTTGACGGGGCACTTCCGGCGCGCCGGGGTGCGCCCGCTGCGCCGGCTCATCGAGCTGCGCGACGGCGGCGAGGCCGAGCTCGGCACCCGCCTGCTGGTGGACATCTTCAGTGAAGGCGAGCTGGTGGACGTGACCGGGATCAGCCAGGGCAAGGGTTTCTCTGGCACGGTGAAGCGCCACGGCTTCAGCCGCGGCCCGGTGAGCCACGGCTCCATGAACACGCGCCAGCCCGGCTCGATCGGCTCGGTCGATGCGGCGCGAACCTTCAAGGGCGTGAAGATGTCCGGCCAGTACGGCAACGTGCGCCGCACCGTGCGCCACCTCGAGGTGGTGCGTGTCGACGGCGAGCGCAACCTGCTGCTCATCAAGGGCTCGGTGCCGGGACACAGGAACAGCGTGGTGATGGTCCGACCCAGCGAGCGCGAGGATCTGCCGTGACCGCGGTTCGCGTCGTCGACCAGACCGGCGCCGGCAACGGTGAGCTCCAACTGTCGGACGCCATCTTCGGTGCGCCGATAAACACCGCGGTGATGCACCAGGCGCTGATCCGCCAGCTCGCCAACGCGCGCCAGGGCACGCACGACACCAAGACCCGGACGGAGGTGCGCGGCGGCGGCAAGAAGCCGTGGCGCCAGAAGGGAACCGGACGTGCCCGCCAGGGATCGATCCGCTCCCCGCAGTGGACCGGCGGTGGCATCGTGTTCGGGCCGACGCCGCGCAGCTACCGCCAGGACATGCCCCGTAAGCAGCGGCGCATGGCGCTACGCAGCGCGCTGACGGCCAAGGCGCAGGACGGCCAGATCTCGGTGCTGTCCGGGTTCGAGCTGGAGACGCCGAGCACCCGCGCGGTGGTCGACCTGCTGCGCGCCATCGAGGCCGGGGCGCGGGTGCTCGTCGTCCTCGGTTCGCACAACGAGCTGCTCGAGCGCAGCGCGCGCAACCTCGCCGAGGTGCGCGTCATCCTCGCCGCCAACCTCTCGGTGCGCGATCTGCTCACCGCCGAGACGGTGCTGATGACCCGCGACGCCATCGAGCATGTCGAGGAGGCGTGGTCATGAGCGTCGGGCGCACCTCGGAGCAGGCGGTGATCGGACCGGTGGTCAGTGAGAAGTCGTACGGGGCGATGGCGGCCGGCCGCTACGCGTTCCGGTGCGCGCCGTGGGCCACCAAGATCGACATCGGTCGGGCCGTCGAGGAGCTGTTCGCCGCCCAGAAGATCACCGTGACCAAGGTCAACACCATCAACGTGCATGGCAAGATGCGGCGCCGTTCGCGGGGCCGCGCCCGGGTGGTGGGCAAGAGCCCGGACTGGAAGAAGGCGGTCGTCACGCTGGCCCCGGGGCAGCGTATCGACGGCCTCTTCGAGGGGGTGTAGCCGTGCCCATCAAGCGCTACAAGCCGACCAGCCCGGGGCGCCGCTTCATGTCGGTGAGCAGCTTCGAGGAGGTCACCAGGGGGACCCCCGAGCGCTCGCTCACCGAGCATCTCAAGAAACACAGCGGGCGCAACAACACCGGCAGCATCACCGTACGCCACCGCGGCGGTGGCCACAAGAAGCTGTACCGGATCGTCGACTTCAAGCGCAACAAGCTCGACATCCCAGGACGGGTCGCCACCATCGAGTACGACCCCAACCGCTCGGCGCGCATCGCGCTGATCAACTACGCGGACGGCGAGAAGCGTTACATCCTCGCCCCGCTGGGCCTGGCGGTCGGCGACAGCGTCATGGCCGGCACCAAGGCCGAGGTGCGGCCGGGCAATAGCCTGCCCCTGGCGAGCATGCCGCTCGGTACCACCATCCACAACATCGAGCTCAAGCTGGGCCGCGGCGGCCAGTTGGTGCGCAGCGCCGGCGGCGCCGCACAGCTGCTTGCCAAGGAGGGCGGCTTCGCCACCCTGCGCATGCCCAGCGGCGAGGTGCGCCGCGTCGACATCAACTGCTCGGCGACCGTCGGCCAGGTCGGCAACGTCGACCATGAGAACGAGACCGTGGGCAAGGCGGGCAAGTCGCGCTGGCGCGGCTGGCGCCCGTCGGTTCGCGGTATGACCATGAACCCCTTCGACCACCCTCACGGTGGTGGCGAGGGCCGCAGCGGTGCCGGTGGCCATCCGCAGACGCCCTGGGGCAAGCCGGCGCTCGGCTATCGCACCCGGCACAACAAGTCGACCGATCGGATGATCGTGCGACGTCGCAAGAAGTAGAGAGATGAGCCGATCCCTGAAGAAAGGTCCGTTCTGCGACGACCACCTCCTCAAGAAGGTGCAACAGCTCAACGCCAACCGCGAGAAGCGGATCATCAAGACGTGGTCGCGCCGCAGCGACGTGTTCCCCGACATGGTGGGCCACACCATCGCGGTGCATGACGGGCGCAAGCACGTGCCCGTGTTCATCACCGAGGCGATGGTCGGGCACAAGCTCGGCGAGTTCGCCGCCACCAGGCGCTACCGCGGCCACGGCCACCACACCGAGCGCAGCGCGGCGCTCAAGTAGCAGGAAGATGGAAGTAGTCGCAACCGCCAAATGGGTTCGCACCACCGCGCGCAAGGCACGGCTGGTGACCGCGACCGTCGAGGGCCTGCCCGTCGCCGAGGCGCTGGTGATCCTCAAGTTCACGCCGCGCGCCGCCGCGCGAGACGTCGCCAATGTCATCAAGTCGGCGGCGGCGAATGCCGAGCACAACTACAACCTCGACTCCTCGACGCTTCGGGTCGCCCGTGTGGAGGTGGAGGCGGCGGCGATCATCAAGCGCTTCCGGCCCAAGCCGCGCGGCATGTCGGGCAGCATCTTCAAGCGCACCGCGCACCTGCGCGCCTTCGTCACTGACGACGAGCCGACGCCGCGCAACCGGGTTCGCTCGAAGATCCGCATGCCCCGCACGGTTGTGACCGCGCCGGCGGCGGGGCCGTCGCGCGAGACGCCGGCGCCGCGCCGCGCGCGCGGCGGTTCGGCCGCACGCGGCACCTCGGGTGGCGCTGCCTCGGCGGCTGCTTCGGCTTCGGCTGCGACCCCCGGAGTGGCGCCGACGCGCCGGCGCCGTGGCACGAAGGCAGCTGACACTGCTGTTGCCGACGCTGCCGTGACGGACGAGGCGGCGGAAGACGCCACTGAAACCACGGCGTCCGTCGACGCCACCGCGGAGCCGGCCCACGACACCGGCGAAGGAGACAAGGGGTAATGGGTCAGAAAGTCCACCCGATCGGCTTCCGCCTGGGCGTGTACCGCAACTGGGACGCGCGCTGGTACGCCGACAAGGACTACACGGCGCTGCTCCACGAGGACATCGCGATCCGCAAGTTGATTGGCGGCCGCCTGCGCAACGCCGGTGTGGCACGCATCGAGACCGAGCGGCGCGGCAACGAGCTCACCGTGACCATCCAGACCGCCAAGCCGGGCATCGTGATCGGCAAGCAGGGCGCGTCCGTGGACGCGCTCCGCGACGAGCTGGAGAAGATCACCGCAAAGAAGGTCCGCGTGACCATCCACGAGATCAAGACGCCCGAGCTCGACGCCAAGCTGGTCGCCGAGAACGTCGCCTCGCAATTGGAGAAGCGCATCGCGTTCCGGCGCGCGCTCAAGCAGACGCTGCTGCGCTCGATGCGCGCCGGCGCCAAGGGCTGCAAGATCCAGGTGAGCGGACGGCTCGGCGGCGCCGAGATGTCGCGCCGCGAGTGGGATCGCGGCGGTCGCGTGCCCCTGCACACCCTGCGCGCCAACATCGACTACGGCCAGGCCGAGGCGCGCACAACGTTCGGACGCATCGGCGTGCAGGCGTGGATCTACAAAGGCGATTTCGTCACCGCCACCGGCGAGCCGATCAGCGGCACCGCCGTCCGCGAGACGGACGAGAGCGATGGCAGTGAGTCGCTCGAGCGCGCAGTGCCGGCGGCGCCCGAGGCCGCAGCGAGGGCTCGCGCCACCGCGGAACCCCCAGCGGCCGTGGCCGTCGAGGAATCGGCGACCGAGGTCCGCAGCGAGGCTGAGGCCGAGGACGTCGAGCAAACGCTCGAAGAGGAGCAGGTCGATGCCGAGGAGGAGGCTGCGGTCGCCGCCGTCGGTGTCATCCCCGAAGACGGCGAGAAGGTGGAGAAGCTGGTGTCGAAGCGCAAGGCTCCCGCTGCCGCCAAGAAGCCGGCGACGCGCGCTCCCACCAAGAGCGCGGCGCGCAAGCCCGCCGTCCGCAAGCCGGCCGCGCCGAAGGCCCCGGACGCCGCGGCAGGGGAGGAGTAGCGCCATGCTGATGCCCAAGCGCACCAAGCACCGCAAGCTCCATCGCGGACGGCGTCAGGGCGCCGCGCAGCGCGGCAACCGCATCTCCTTCGGCACGTACGGCCTCCAGGCGATGGGCGTGTGCTGGATGACCAACCGCCAGATCGAGGCAGCTCGTCGCGCCATGACCCGTCACGTCAAGCGTGGCGGCAAGATCTGGATCCGCGTCTTCCCCGACCACGTCATCACCAAGAAGCCCGCCGAGACCCGCATGGGCAGCGGCAAGGGTCAGCCCGAGGGTTGGGTCGCGGTGGTGAAGCCGGGTCGCATGCTCTTCGAGATGTCGGGCGTGACGCCCGATGTGGCCAAGGAGGCGATGCGCCTGGCCGCGCACAAGCTGCCGATCCGCACTCGCTTCGTCGTGCGCGAGGAACCCGGTGCCGACGCGGAGGAGACGGCATGACCGCCCGTGCCATCGCGCTCGACAACCTGCGCGCGCTCAGCGGCGATGAGCTCGCCGCGCACCTGCGCGAGCAGCGCGGCCAGCTCTTCCAGGTGCGCCTGCAGCAGACCATCGGCCAGGTCGAGAACCACCGCCAGATCCGCGCCATCCGCAAGGAGCTCGCCCGCACCATGACCGTGCAGGTGGAGATCCGCCTCGCCGCCGAGCGCGGCGAGCCAGCCCCGGCACCGCGGCCCAACGCCGCCGAGGCGGCGCGCCGTGGCCGGTCCGCTGCGACTGCGAAGGCCGCGAAAGCGACGGTCGCGCCGCCGCGCGCGCGCCGCGGGCGTGGGGCGAGTGCGGCGGCTGCCGCAACGGATGCTGCGCCGGCTGATGTCGCGGTGGCCGATGCGCCGGTGGAAGAGGTGATCAGCGACATCGACGTGGAACGCGTCGAGCCGGCAGCCCCCGCCAAGCGGCGTTCACGCAAGGCCGCCGCAGCGAGCACCGAGAACGAGAGCGCAGAAGCAACGGCCGACGCCGACGAGGACAAGGGATGAGCACGCAGCCACAGACAGCCGCAGTCCGGGCGCGCCGCAAGGTGCGTGAGGGTGTGGTGGTCAGCGACAAGATGGAGAAGACGCGCATCGTGCTCGTCCAGGAGCAGAAGCCGCACGCCCTCTACCACAAGGTGGTGCGCATCAACCGCCGTTTCAAGGTGCACGACGAGACCAACGAGAGCGGCGTTGGTGACCGCGTGCGCATCACCGAGACTCGTCCACTCTCCAAGGAGAAGCGGTGGCGCATCGCCACCGTTCTCGAAAAGGCCAAGTAAGTGATCCAGCAGGAGTCCGTCCTCAAGGTCGCGGACAACAGCGGCGCCCGTGAGCTGCTCTGCATCCGTGTGCTCGGAGGCAGCTACCGCAAGTACGCCTCGGTCGGTGACGTGATCATCGGCACGGTCAAGGTCGCCCAGCCCAACGCGCAGGTCAAGAAGGGCGACGTGGTGCGTGCCGTGGTGGTGCGCACCGTCAAGGAGTACCACCGCCCCGACGGCAGCAACATCCGCTTCGACGAGAACGCCGCCGTGCTGATCCAGCCCAACAACAGCCCCCGCGGGACGCGCATCTTCGGGCCGGTGGCCCGCGAGCTGCGCGAGCGCAACTTCATGAAGATCGTCAGCCTCGCCCCGGAGGTGCTCTGAGATGAGCGCGAAGACCGAGCGTCGCACGCGCATCGGCCTGCGCCATCGAGGCTGGGCCAAGGGCCGTGCGCGCCTGCTCGACATCCGCGCCGGCGACACCGTCGAGGTCATCGCCGGCAAGGACAAGGGCAAGCGCGGCACCGTGGTGCGCACCATCCCGTCCACCCAGCGCGTCGTCGTCGAAGGGATCAACCGCCTGAAGCGGCACACCAAGTCCGGTGTGGCCGGCAACATCCAGGGCGGCATCATCGACTTCAACGCGCCGATCGCCTACGGCAACGTGCTCTTGGTCTGCAACCGCTGCGACAAGCCGACGCGCATCTCGCGCGTCCTCCAGCCCGACGGCACGCTGCCGATCGTCTGCAAGAAGTGCGACGAGATCTATGTGAGGAACGAAGCCTGATGGCCACCGCCGTCGCCGACCAGCCCCGCCTCCGCCAGCGCTACCAGGACGAGGTCGTCCCGGCGCTGGTGCGCGACTTCCGCTACCGCAACGCCATGCAGGTGCCGCGCGTCGAGAAGATCGTCATCAACATCGGCCTTGGCGAGGCTATCCAGAACGGCCGCGCCATCGACGCCGCGACCAACGACCTCAAGACCATCACCGGCCAGGCGCCGATCGTGATCCGCGCCAGGAAGTCCGTGGCCGCGTTCAAGCTGCGCGAGGGCATGCCCATTGGGGTCAAGGTGACACTCCGCGGCCGGCGCATGTGGGAGTTCCTCGACAAGCTCCTCAGCGTGACCCTGCCGCGCATCCGCGACTTCCGTGGCATCGATCCCAAGGCGTTCGACGGGCACGGCAACTACACGCTGGGGCTGCGCGAGCAGCTTGTCTTCCCGGAGATCGACTTCGACAAGATCGACAAGCTGCGCGGGCTCGAGGTCTGCATCGTCACCACAGCACAGACAGACGACGAGGGCCGCGCCCTCCTGGCGGCCTGCGGGATGCCCTTCCGCAAGCCGGGACAGCAATAGTGATCGCAATGCCGCGTGCGTCCGGGGACACCTCCGGATACGGCGTGGAGAGGTAACCAGTGGCCAAGAAGTCGTTGATCGCCAAGGCCCTCCGTCCGGCGAAGTTCGGAGTCCAGCAGCACAACCGCTGCGGCGTCTGCGGGCGCCCGCGCGCGTTCATGCGCAAGTACGGAATGTGCCGCATCTGCTTTCGGGGCATGGCCTCGCAGGGGCAGATCCCCGGCGTCAAGAAGAGCAGCTGGTAGACGGCCATGATGAGTGACACCATCGCCGACATGCTCACCCGCATCCGCAATGCCAACGCGGCCAACCATCACACCGTGGCCATCCCTGCCTCGAAGATGAAGGTGGAGATCGCCAAGGTGTTGACCGCCGAAGGCTTTGTCGACAGCTTCGAGGTCGAGGGCGAGGCGCCGCAGCAGCTGCTCACGATCACCTTGAAGCCGCGCACCCCGCGGGGCCGCGCACTCTCCGGCCTGCGCCGGATTAGCCGCCCCGGGCTGCGCGTCTACGCCCGCAAGAGCGAGATCCCCCGCGTCCTCGGTGGCCTCGGCATCGCCATCATCTCCACCTCGCACGGTCTCATGACCGGCCAGGCGGCGCAGCGCGCCGGCCTCGGTGGCGAGGTGGTGGCGTACGTCTGGTAATCGCCATGTCTCGAATTGGAAAGATGCCCATCACCGTCCCGGGCGGCGTCGAGGTGACGCTGGCCGGCAGCCACATCACCGTGACCGGTTCGCGCGGAACGCTGGAGCGCAGCCTGCCGCCGTCGATGATCATCGAGGTCAACGGCGGGGTGATCAGCGTGCGCCGTCCCACCGAGACCACCACGCATCGCTCCTTGCACGGGCTGACCCGCACGCTGGTGGCCAACATGGTCGAGGGCGTCAGCCAGGGCTTCACGCGCCAACTCGACCTGGTCGGCGTCGGCTTCCGCGCCGCCAAGCAGGGCAGTGACCTGGTGCTCAGCCTCGGCTATTCGCACCCGATCCGCTACACGCCGCCCGACGGCGTCACCATCGACGTGCCGGCGCCGACGCAGATTACCGTGAGCGGCACCAACAAGGAGATCGTTGGCCAGGTGGCCGCCAAGATCCGCTCCTTCCGCAAGCCCGAGCCGTACAAGGGCAAGGGCGTGATGTACAGGGGCGAGGTGGTCCGGCGCAAGGCCGGCAAGTCCGGCAAGGCCGGGAAGGGCAAGTAGCCATGCACACCAAGTTCGATCGTCGCGCCGCCCGCGATCGGCGCCACCGCCGGGTGCGGAAGAGCGTGCATGGCGCCCCGGCACGCCCGCGGCTGGCGGTGTTCCGCAGCCTCAACCACATCACCGTCCAGCTCATCGACGACTCCGCCGGGCACACCCTCGCCGCCGCCTCAACGCACGACGCCGACATCCGCAAGGAGCTGGGCGGCAAGGGCAACGCGACCACGAGCGGCGCCGCGGTGGTCGGCCGGGTGATCGCCGAGCGCGCCCGCGGCCAGGGCGTCAGCGCGGTCGTCTTCGACCGCGGCGGTTACCTTTATCACGGTAGGGTCAAGGCCCTCGCCGACGCTGCCCGCGAAGCGGGACTGGAGTTCTAGGCATGGCCATGCGCATGGATCGGCGCGACGATCGCGCCAGCGACCTGCAGGAGAAGATCGTCTCCCTGAACCGCGTGGCCAAGGTGGTCAAAGGCGGACGCCGTTTCTCGTTCAGCGCGTTGGTGGTGGTGGGCGATGGCGCCGGCCGCGTCGGCGCCGGGCTGGGCAAGGCCGGCGAGGTGCCGGACGCCATCCGCAAGGGTGTCGACGACGCCAAGAAGCACATGATCACCGTGCCGATGGTGGGCACCACCATCCCGCACGAGGTGCACTACAAGCTCGGCGCGGCCAAGGTGCTGCTCAAGCCGGCGGTGCCGGGGACCGGCGTCATCAGTGGCAGCTCGATGCGCGCCGTGGTCGAGGCAGCCGGCATCCACGACATCCTCACCAAGTCGCTCGGCACCGACAACCCCATCAACGTGGTGCGCGCCACGATCGCGGCGCTGGCGAGCATGCGCACGCTCCGCGACGTCGCCGCGGCGCGCGGGCTCGATCCTGAGCGGATGGTGGGCCGCAAACGCGCTGCCGAAATGCTCGGCGAGGGTGCGCACACACCCGAGGTGGTGAGCGCATGAGCACGTTGCGGGTTACCTACCGCAAGAGCAAGATCGGCTACGCCAAGGACCAGAAAGCGACGCTGGCGGCTCTCGGGCTGCGCAAGCTGAACCACACCGTCGAGCACCAGAACACCTCGTCGATCCGTGGCATGGTGCACAAGGTGCGTCACCTGGTCAGCGTCGAGGGCATCCCCGCCGACACCCCCGAGGGGATGGCGGTTCTAGTGCGCGCCACAGCGGAGGCGGAGTCATGAGGCTGCACGAGCTGCATCCCGCACCCGGCAGCCGCAGAAAGCGTACCCGGGTCGGCCGCGGCATCTCCGCGGGCCGGGGCAAGACCTCCGGACGCGGCCAGAAGGGCCAGGGATCGCGCGAGAGCAACAGCGTCCCCAAGGGCTTCGAGGGCGGCCAGATGAAACAGTCGATGCGGCTGCCCAAGCTGCGCGGCTTCCACAACCGCTTCCGGCGTGAGTACCAGGTGGTCAACCTCAGCAAGCTGAACCGCTTCGACCGCGACGCCATCGTCGATGGTGCCGCCCTCGCCGCCGCCGGCCTGGTCACCGGGGCCGACGCGCCGGTGAAGCTGCTCGCCGCCGGGCGGGTCAAGGTGGCGGTTCACGTGCGCGTGCACCGCGCGTCGGCTGCGGCGCGCACCGCCGTCGAAGCGGCGGGGGGACGCGTCGACCTTCTCGAGGAGCCCAAGCCGCCACGCGCGGAGAAGTCGGAGTCCAAGCAGGACAACGCCGCCTCGCGCCGCAAGGCGCGCAACGCGGCCGCGGCCGATGACTCTGCAGAGGACACCGCGAGTGGCGCGCAGGAGGAGCCGCAGGCGTGAACCTGCTGCAGGCGCTTGGTCAGGCCATGCGCATCCCCGAGCTTCGCCGGAAGCTGGTGATCACCATCGGACTGGTGCTCGCGTTCCGCGTCCTCGCCAACGTGTCGATCCCGGGTGCGGACCCCAAGGCGCTGCAGGCACTGTTCAGCAGCAACTCGCTGCTGGGGCTCTTCAACCTCGTCGGTGGCGGTGGGCTGCAGCGCTTCACCATCGTCGCCGAGGGACTGAATCCCTACATCAACGCCACCATCATCATGCAGCTGATGACCGTTGTCTCGGTCCGGCTCAAGGAGCTCAGCAAAGAGGGCGAGCAGGGCCGCAAGAAGATCACGCGGTACACGCGCTGGCTCACCGTGCCGCTCGCCGCTCTGCAGGGCTGGGGCTTCCTGGCGCTGTTCACCAACCCCAACGCGGTGACCATCAACGGCGTCCCCCAGGCGATCATCCCCAACGCCACCACCACCCAGGAGATTGGCATCGTGCTGACGCTGGTGGCGGGCACGATCATCGCCATGTGGCTCGGGGAGTTGATCACCGAGTACGGCGTTGGCAACGGAGTGTCGCTGATCATCTTCACCGGCATCATCGCCCGCTTGATCCCGTCGATTGGCGACTACAGCACTACCGGCGGCACCCACGTCATCCAGATCATCGGTGTCGCGGTCATCGCTTTGGTGGTAACCGCGGGGATCATCGGCGTGCAGCAGGCGCAGCGAAAAGTGCCTGTGCAGTCTGCCCAGCGGGTGCTCAATCCGCGCACCGGGGCGGCCTCCCAGGGACGGCGCAACTTCCTGCCGCTGCGCATCAACACCGCCGGTGTGATCCCGATCATCTTCGCGTTGTCGATCATGTTCTTCCCGACCATCTTTGCCAACCTGTTCGCCAGCGCCGGCGGCTTCCTCGGCAGCGCGTCGGCGTGGATCACCGCCAACTGGCAACCGAACGGGCCCAAGTGGTACATCAACGTGCTCTACAACGGGCTGTACTTCCTACTCATCCTCGGCTTCACGTACTTCTACACCGCGGTCGTCTTCGACCCCAACGACGTCGCCGACAACCTCAAGAAACAATCGACGTTCATCCCCGGCATCCGCCCTGGCCGAAGTACCGCGGAGTACCTGGGCCGCGTGATGGGTCGCATCACGCTGGCGGGCGCCCTCTTCCTGGCGATCATCACGGTCATCCTGCCGTTGTTCACCGCGTTCGCGACGCGAGCTGATCCGACCAGCCTGTACCTGGGGGGCACGGCGATACTCATCGTGGTCGGCGTGGCGCTCGACACCATGAAGCAGATCGAGACGCAGCTGCTGATGCGCCAGTACAAGGGCTTCATCAGGTGATCACCATCCTCTTTGGCCCTCCCGGCAGCGGCAAGGGCACGCAGGCCCAGGTCATCAGCAAGCGCTTCGGGCTGCCCCACGTCAGCACCGGGCAGATGCTCCGCGACGAGGTTGGCGCCGGCTCCGAGGTCGGCCGCGAGGCGGAGCCGATCATGAAGAGCGGCGGGCTGATCTCCGATGACCTGATGGTGCGCATCATCGAGCACCGGCTGGGCCAGCCCGACGCCCAGCACGGCGTGCTCCTCGACGGCTTCCCGCGCACGGTGCCACAGGCCCACGAGCTGGACGAGATGCTCGAGCGCACCGGGCGTGAGATCGGAGTGGTGCTCTTCTTCGACGTCCCCGAGGAGGAGTTGAAGAAGCGCATCGAGCGCCGCTCCGAGATCGACCACCGCGCCGACGACACCCCCGAGGCGTACGTCCAGCGGAGGCGCGAGTACGAGGAGAAGTCGGCGCCGGTGATCGGCTACTACGAGGACCGTGGCACGCGGATCGAGTACGTCAACGGCAACGCGCCCATCGACACGGTCACCGAGTCGATCCTCACCATCTTCGGTGGCCAGCTGCCCGCGCGCGGGGTGGCCTGAGGTGGCCAACCGCGTGGAGGCCTTCCGCCTCAAGCGACCCGAGGAGATCGAGAAGATGCGCGTCTCAGGGAAGATCCTCGGGGAGTGCCTCGCCCACCTCGCCGATGAGGTGCGCCCGGGCATCACCACGCTCGACCTCGATCGCGAGGCGGACACCTTCATCCGCGACCACGGCTGCATCCCCGGGTTCCTCGGCTACCAGGACTACCCCAACTCGCTCTGCGTCTCGGTCAATGACGAGGTGGTCCATGGGATCCCCGGTCCGCGCGTGATCGAGGACGGTGACCTGGTGTCGCTCGACTGCGGCCTGATCCTCGACGGGTGGTGGGCCGACAGCGGGCTCTCGGTGGCCTGCGGAGAGGCCAGCCCGGAGGTGTCCCGGCTCATCGAGGTGACCCGGGAGTCGCTGGAGCGCGGGATTGCCGCCGCCCGCCCCGGTAATACCATCGGCGACATCGGCCACGCCGTGCAGACCTACGCCGAGGCGGAGGGCTACGCGCTGGTTCGCGAGTACGTCGGCCACGGCATCGGCCGCAATATGCACGAGCCTCCGCAGGTGCCCAACCACGGCCAGCCCGGCACCGGCAACGTGATCAAGCCCGGCTATGTGCTCGCCATCGAGCCGATGGTCAACGTCGGCGGCCCCCAGGTCCGCGTTCTGCGCGACGGCTGGACCGTGGTGACCGTGGACGGCAAGCTTTCTTGCTACTTCGAGCACACCGTCGCGGTCACTGAGGATGGGCCGGAGGTGCTGACCCTGCGGCCCAGCCACGCGGTGGTCGGCTGATTTGCCGTGCCAACAGGCCATTCCGTATACTCGTCGGTTGCGGCTGCCGTTCAGCCCGATTCCGCACGCCTCCCCCAGCGGCGTGGCTGAGCCCCTGATCGGGAGGGTCATAGAGCCCCTTCCGGACTCGCTCTACCGGGTCGAGCTGGACGACGGCCACAGGGTTCTCTGCCATCCGGCCGGCAAGGCGCGCCTCCAGGCGGTGCGCATCCTCCCGGGAGACAGGGTCCAGGTTGAGCTCAGCGCCGCCGACCCCGGTCGGGGACGCATCCTCCAACGGCTTGCATAGCCACGGCAACGACAGACCCACGACAGACGAAAGGACAGCGGAGCAGCGATGAAGGTCAGGGCCTCGGTCAAGAAGATGTGTGACCACTGCAAGGTCATCAAACGGCACGGGGCTGTCCGGGTCATCTGTGACGCCAATCCAAAGCACAAGCAGCGACAGGGGTAGACGAGAGAAGTGGCACGCATCGCCGGCGTCGACATCCCGCGTGAGAAGCGGATCGAGGTCGCGCTCACCTACATCTTCGGCATCGGACCGACCACGGCCCGGCGCCTGCTGACGCTTGCCCAGGTGTCGCCCGACATCCGCACCCGCGATCTCACCGACGCCCAGGTGGGCAAGCTGCGCGACCTGATCGCCAAGCAACTCCAGGGCCGGGTCGAGGGTGACCTGCGCCGGCAGATCGCGCTCAACATCAAGCGGCTCATGGAGATCGGCACCTATCGCGGCCTGCGCCACCGCCGCGGCCTGCCGGTGCGCGGCCAGCGCACCCGCACCAACGCGCGGACTCGGCGCGGACCCAAGAAGACCGTCGGCGTGCGGCGCAAGAAGAAGTAGAGATGGCCAAGAAGAAGAAGGTCGTCCGCACCCGGCGCCGCGAGCGCAAGAACGTGGCCGTCGGGCACGCCCACGTGCTGGCCACTTTCAACAACACCATCGTCAGCCTCACCGATCCATCGGGCAACGTGCTCGCCTGGGGCTCGGCCGGCGGCCAGGGCTTCAAGGGCTCGCGCAAGAGCACGCCGTTCGCCGCCCAGATCACAGCCGAGAGCACCGCGCGGCGGGCCATGGAGCACGGCCTCAAGAGCATCGAGATCTTCGTCAAGGGACCGGGGGCGGGCCGCGAGGCCGCCATCCGCAGCCTGCAGGCGTCCGGGCTCGAGGTCACCGCCATCACCGACGTCACCCCAATCCCGCACAACGGCTGCCGCCCTCCCAAGCGGCGCCGGGTCTAGGACTACAGCATGGCCAATCAGGCAGGACCCGTCTGCCGCCTCTGCCGCCGCGAGGGCACCAAGCTCTTCCTCAAGGGCAACAAGTGCCTGACCAACTGCACCTTCGACAAGCGCAACGCGTTGCTTCCCGGCCAGCACGGCCTGGCGCGCCGCCGCAAGACCAGTGACTACGGCATCCAGCTGCGCGCCAAGCAGCGCGCCCGCCGTCAGTACGGCGTGCTCGAGGCCCAGTTCCGCACCTACTTCGACCGCGCCGACCGGAGCACCGGGGTGACCGGCACCGTGCTGCTCCAGCAGCTCGAGCGGCGCATCGACAACGTCGTCTACCGGCTCGGCCTGGCCGCGTCGCGCCGCGAAGCGCGCCAGCTCGTCTCACACCGCCACTTCCAGCTCAACGGCCGCACCATCAACGTGGCCTCGGCCCAGGTTCGTCCCGGCGACGTCGTCGAGGTGCGTGAGCGCAGCCGCAAGCTGCCTCCCATCGTCAACGCCCGCGAGCTGCTCGCTGGCCGCACCGTTCCCGACTGGCTGACCCTGGATTCGGGAGCGCTGCGCGGCACCGTGGTGCGCCTTCCCGAGCGCCACGAAATGGAGCAGACCATCGATGAGCAGCTGGTCGTGGAGTTTTACTCGCGATGACGAGTGGAACCCTGGTCCTTGAAATCCCCGATTCTGGTAACCCATTGGCGGCGCTGACCGGCGACGCCAGCACCCTGTGAGGCATTCCGCTCCCTATGGTTGACACGATCGCCGCCCCCGCCGTCCGCGAAGTCGAAAGCAGCACCGATTACGGCAAGTTCGAGATCGAGCCGCTCGAGCCCGGTTTCGGAACCACGCTCGGCAACTCGCTCCGTCGCGTCCTGCTCTCGTCGCTCAACGGCGCCGCCATCACGTCGGTGTCGATCGACGGCGTCGCCCACGAGTTCTCCGCGATCCCCAACATCAAGGAGGACGTCACCGAGATCCTCCTCAACATCAAGGAGATCAACGTGGTCTCGCACAGCGACGAGCCGGTGCGGATCACGCTCGACGTGCGCGGTCCCAAGGAGGTCACCGCCGGTGACATCCAGACCAGCAGCGACGTCGAGATCCGCAATCCCGACGTGCACATCTGCACGCTCGACGGCCCCAAGTCGCACCTGCGCATGGACCTCACCGTGGAGCGCGGCAAGGGTTACGTCACCGCCGAGCGGAACAAGCGCGAGGGCCAGCCGATCGGGGTCATCCCCATCGACGCCATCTTCACCCCGGTGCGTCGCGCCAACTTCACCATCGAGAAGACCCGCGTCGGCCAGGAGACCGAGTGGGACAAGCTCGTGGTCGAGGTCTGGACGGACAGCACGCTGAGCCCCGTCGACGCGGTGAGCCAGGCCGCCGCTCTGTTCACGCAGCACCTCGACCTCTTCGTGCGCTTCGGCGACAACCTGGCGGTGCCCCCGCAGAGCCAGAAGCGCGGCAACGACCTGCCCAGCCGGCTCGCCGATACCCCTATCGAGGACCTCGAGCTCAGCGTGCGCGCGCTCAACTGCCTCAAGGCCAACGACGTGACCAAGGTGGGCCAGCTCGTGGCGATGCGCCAGGAGGACCTGCTCACCCTGCGCAACTTCGGCCAGAAATCGCTCGACGAGATCCGCGAGAAGCTGGTGGAGCGGCAGATGGTCACCCCCGAGGAGCTCGAGACCCTCTTCCAGCCCGGCGGCCGGTAGGAGAGAGACCCAGTGCGTCACCGCCGCGCCGGACGGAAGTTCGGCCGCACCGCCGCGCATCGCCAGGCGATGACCCGCAACCAGGTCACCTCGTTGCTGCGCCACGGGCGGATCCAGACGACAGAGGCGCGCGCCAAGGAGCTGCGCCGCTGGGTGGAGCGGGTGATCACCACCGCCAAGCCGGACGACCTGCACGCGCGGCGCCAGGTGGCCCTGTACGTCACCGACCGCGAGGTGAGCGCGCGCCTCTTCACCACGCTGGTGCCGCGCTTCAAGGATCGTCCCGGCGGCTACACGCGGATCATCCACGTCGGCCCGCGCCCCGGTGACGCCGCCCCGCTGGCGATCATCGAGCTGGTCGACTGAGGCGGTGACAATGCTCCGGCTCGTGCTCGAATACGATGGCAGCGACTTTCACGGCTGGCAGGCCCAACCGTCGGTGCGCACCGTCGAGGGGGTGCTCCGCGAGGCTTTACGCCAGGTCACCGGCGAGTCGCCCCGGCTGAGCGCCGCCGGTCGCACCGACGCCGGCGCGCACTCGCACGGCCAGGTTGTCGGCGTGCCGTTGGTGCGCGAGTGGGAGGCGGAGCGCCTGTCGAGCGCGCTCAACGCGGTACTACCCGGCGACGTTGCGGTGCGCCACGCGGAGCCGGCACGTGACGATTTCAATGCCCGCTACGACGCGCTCAACCGGACCTACCGGTACGTGGTGGTGTCGCGCCGCGAGCGCGCTCCGTTGCTGCGCCGCCATGCGTGGCAGGTGAGCGGCGACCTCGACGCCGCCGCGATGCGCGCCGCCTGCGCGCTGCTCGTTGGCCGCCATGATTTCGCCGCGTTCGGGCGGTCGCCGCGCGAGGGTGGGAGCACGGTGCGCACCGTCGAGCGCGCCGAGGTCCGCCGCGTCACCGCGCCGGTGGCCGACGAGATCCCGGCGCACGTCATCGAGGTGAGCGCCGACGCATTCCTGTACGGCATGATGCGCGCCGTCGCCGGTGCGCTGGTCGCGGTGGGCCGCGGCCGGATGAGCGTGGAGGACGTCGCCGCCATGCTCGACGGGCCCACGGATCGCGCCACGGTCACCGTTGCTCCGGCCCGCGGGCTGCACCAGTGGAGCGTGACCTACCCGGCGGCGCCGGCGGCGGAGACCAACACATGACCCAGACCTCGCAGCGGACGTACACCGCCAAGCCGGGCACGCTGACCGACACGTGGTACCTGGTGGACGCGCGCGGCCAGACACTGGGGCGCCTGGCGGTCAACATCGCGCGCATCCTGCGCGGCAAACACCGCCCGCAGTTCACCCCCCACCTCAACACCGGCGAGCACGTGGTGGTGATCAACGCGCGCGACATCGTGGTCACCGGCCGCAAGCGCACGCTCAAGACGTACGACCGCTACTCGGGATACCCTAGCGGTCGCCACGAGCGCACCTACGACGAGCAGATGGAGCGCGACCCGACGTACCCGATCATCCACGCGGTGCGCGGCATGCTCCAGCACAACACGCTCGGCGCGGAGATGCTCAAGCGGCTGCGCGTGTACCCCGGGCCTGAGCACCAGCACGCCGCGCAGCAGCCCAAGCCGATCAGCTTCGGCGAACTCGGAGAGATCAAGCTTGCCAGCAACTAGCGAGCACTACTACTACGGCACCGGGCGGCGCAAGAGCGCGGTCGCGCGGGTGCGCCTCGTCCCCGGTGACGGCCTCCTGGTCATCAACGGCCGCTCGCCGAGCGAGTACTTCGGCCGCCGCGACCTCGAGACCGTGGTCACCCAGCCGCTGCGCGTCACTGACAACCTCGGACGCTTCGTGGCCAGCATCAAGGTGGAGGGCGGCGGCGTCGCCGGCCAGGCGGGAGCGATCTGCCACGGCATCGCGCGCGCACTCGTCTCAGCGGACGCGGAGCTGCGCCCGGCGCTGAAGAAGGCCGGCTTGCTGACTCGCGATCCGCGCGAGAAGGAACGCAAGAAGTACGGGCTCAAGCGGGCCCGCAAGGCGCCTCAGTACACGAAGCGCTAGTCGCTCAGTTCCTTCACGAAGGCGGCCACCTGGTCGAGAGCGTCGTGGAGCACCGGTGCCAGGCCGTGCCCCACTCGCTGGTACATCACCAGGCGCGCGTCGGGCAGACGATGCACCGCGTGGCGCATCAGCTCCTCGCGGGCGAAGGGATCCGACGTCCCGCTGACAGAAGCACCGGGCAGGCGATCTGTGGCCAGTGCTCGGTGCGCTGCTCCTCGGCGTGGCCCGGGCGGTGGAGGGGGTAGCTGAGCAGCACCAGCCCGGCGACCATCCCCGCCTCGTCGGACGCTGCCAGCATGCTGGCCACCCGTCCTCCGTACGAGTGGCCGCCGATGACAGCGGGCGCGCCGACCTCGGCCAGGAGGCCGGCGTACACCGGCAGCGCGCGTTCGGCACGGCCGCGGGGTAGGTCAACGGCGGTGGCGTCGATCCCGCGCTTGCGCAGGCCGGTGACGTGGGCGCGCATCGAGGTGGCGTCACCGGAGGCGCCGTGGGCGAGCAGAAGGCGTGTCACAGGCCTGATTGTCTCGGCTGCGACACGGCAGCGGGGAGGGCGCCGATCTCCTGCTAGATTGCCGCAATGCCTCTCACCACGCGCACGCGCGTGCTCGGCTGCCCGGTCGACGTCGTGGACATGGGCACTGCGGTGGAGCGGCTGCTTGAGCTGCTGGCGTCGGCGGGCGGGCAGCCGGCGCTGGTGGTCACCCTCAACCCGGAGATCCTCATGCGAGCGCGGCGTGAACCGAGCTTTGGGGCGCTCCTGGAGTCGGCTGCCTTGATCGTCCCCGACGGGGTCGGCCTGGTCCGCGCGCTGCGCCGCCGCGGCTTCCGCAGGGCGGAGCGCGTCGGAGGTGCCGACCTGCTCGAGGCGTACCTTCCGCACGCGCGGTCGCTCGGTCATCGTGTCGCCTTGGTCGGCGCCGGCCCGGGCGTTGCCGAGCGCGCTGCCGAGGTGCTCCGCCGCCGCCACCCCGGGCTGGACGTGGTCGCCGACGGCGGCGATCCCACCGCGGCAACCGCCGCGCGGGTGGGCGCCGGCGAGCCGGCCGTGGTGGCGGCGGCGTACGGCGCGGGCCGCCAGGAGCGCTTCCTGCGCGAGTACCTGCCGGCCATGTACGGACGAGTCGGCATCGGCGTCGGCGGCACCCTCGACTACCTGGCGGGGACGGCCCGGCGCGCGCCCGCGCTGGTGCGCCAGGCCGGGCTGGAGTGGCTGTGGCGGCTCGCCCAGGAGCCCAGTCGATGGCGCCGCCAGCTGGCGCTGCCGCAGTTCTGGTTCCTGGAACGTCGCGAGGTGCGGCGGTGATCAGCGTCGTGATCCCCGCATACGACGAGCGCGAGCGCATCCCGGCCACGCTCGAGCGCCTGCGCGAGTACCTCGACACAGCTGGTGAGCCCTACGAGGTGATCGTCGCGGACGATGGCAGCACCGACGGCACCGTCGAGTACGTGCGCGCGACGACCGAGACGTGGCCGCAGCTCTCGCTGGTGGCGTTGGAGCGCAACCAGGGCAAGGGCGCGGCGGTGCGCGCGGGCATGCTTCGCGCGCGCGGTGAGCACCGCCTCTTCAGCGACGCCGACCTGAGCACGCCCATCGAGGAGCTGCCCCGGCTGCGCGCTCGCTTGGGTGACGCCTGTCACGTCGCGATCGCTTCACGGGCGGTGCCAGGCGCCACCATCGACGTCCACCAGCCGGGGAGGCGGGAGATGATGGGCCGCACCTACAACCGACTCGTGCAGCTGATCGTGCTGCCCGGGCTGCACGACACCCAATGCGGGTTCAAGGTGTTCACCGCGGAGGCCGCGGTAGCGTGCTTCGAGCCGCTGCGCACCAGGGGCTTCGGCTTCGACGCCGAGGCGCTGCTGCGCGCTCGCCGCAAGGGCTGGGAGATCGCCGAGGTTCCGGTGCGCTGGAGCCATCGCGAGGCCTCGCGGGTGAGTGCGCTGCGTGACTCCGGGATGGTTCTGCTCGACCTGATCCGCTTGCGCTTCATGCGCCACTGAAGCGGTCGACGTAAACGCTTTTCTTCTGTCCGCTGCCCTGCGGCGCTCCCTCCGGCAAAGCTAGAGTGGCGGGCGGCCAAGGGATTTCGGGTGTTTCCCGGGCCCGCCAGATGTGCCCGACGACGGAGGCTTCCATGGCAGCGACTCGTTTCCAGAGGGCACGTCGCGGAGTGCTCATCACCCTGGCCGCGGCCAGCTTGGCCCACGGCTGTGCCGGCTCTTCGACCCTGGCACGGGACGAGGGCGCGGCGTAGACTGACATCGGCCTATCGCTTCAATCAGCTCAGGAAGGGTGATCGTGACAGCTGACCTCTCGGCGCCACCGTTCACCCTCGACGTGCGGGTGGCGAGATCGCCCCTGGTGGGGCTGCGCTACGGCGTCGACGGGCGAGGCACGGACATCGATGACCTCATCGAACGCCTCGAGGCCGCTCACTCCGCAGCCGGCGCCGAGCGCGACGAGGTGCGCACCCGGCTCAAGCCGTACGACGCCAACCACCAGGCCATCGTCCAGCGCCTCACCGGGGGAAGCGGCGGGCAGTACCTCCAGCGTCTCGAGGAGGGCCTCGAGCTGCGCACCGAGCTGGCCGCGCTCGACGAGCGCATGGTCTGCTTGCGCGGGCGAATCGACGATCTCCGCGAGCAACGCGCCATCCTCGCCAAGCTGAAGAAGTCGCTGGCGCGAATCGCCACCCTCGAGGGGGCCTCGATCGACGGGCCCGGCGCCGCCGCCAACCAGGCGGTGCGCCAGCTCTTCCACCTCATCGACCAGGACCACGACAGCACTGCCCAGGACATCTTCGAAGGTCCGATGCAGCTGCTCGCCGACGCCGCGCTGCACACCGAGCTGATCGGCCACGCCGTGGCCCGCGACCCAGCCGCGGCCGTCGCCGGCGCCGCCAGCTGTCGCCGCTCCACCGACGCGGCGCTGCGCCAGCTCCAGCGGGTGGTGTTCCGGTTGCACCCGGACGATCTCCACGAGGAGGGGCTGGTGGCGTCGCTGCGGCGGCTGGTCGCCGATCTCGAGGCGACGGTGAGCGCCAAGATCGTCGTGCTGGGCGCGCCCCGCCGCCTGCGCGCCGGCGTCGAGGTGGCGCTCTTCCGCATCGTCCAGGACGCCCTCAGCAACGCGCTCGCCCACGGTCATGCGAGCAACGTTGAGGTGGCGCTGCTCTTCCAGCCGCAGCGGGTGGCGGTGGTGGTGCTCGACGACGGCGAGGGCTTCGACGTCACCGCCACCGAGGCACGGCTGGGGCGCAGCACCGGGCTCGGCCTGCTGACCATGCGTCAGCGAGCCGAGATCGAGGATGGCCACCTCGAGGTGCGCAGCGTGGTGGGCGAGGGCACCGAGGTGCGCGCCGGCTTCCCAGCGCCCGACTGAGCTACCGCGCTCCGCGCGCCGTCTCATGGACGAGCTTGTGGTGTCCCTCGATGTTGCAGTAGAGCGGCGCCTCCACCGAACAGGACGGGCACTCGGGCTGCACGGTGACGTGCTCGATGCCGAACTCCTCGCAGAGCACGAGCTCGACCGAGCGGATCATGGCGGTGACCTCACCGAGCGAACGATCGCCGACGATGACGTGCGCGGAGAGGGCCCGGTGCTCGCGGTCGAGTGACCAGATGTGGAGGTCGTGCACGCCGTCGATGCCGGGCAGCTCCGCGATCCGGGTTCGCACGGCCTCCAGGTTGAGGTCGCGCGGCGTCCCCTCGTTGAGGATGTGCAGCGCCTCGCGCAGTAGTCCCAGGGCACCGACGAACACGAGCGCGGCGATGAGCAGGGACACCCCCGCGTCGGCACGCGTCCAGCCCAGAAGGAGGAGCGCGAGCGCGCCCACCACGACTGCCGCGTCGGTGAGCACATCGGCGATGACGTGGAGCGCGGCGCTCTGCACGCCCAGCCCGCCACCGGCGCCGCGCAGCAGCACGGCGATGGCCAGGTTGCCGGCAAGGGCGAGGGCGCCGATCACCAGCACCGGTATCGCCGTCACCGCTGCGGGGTGCTGGAGGCGGCTGATGGCGCCGGCGGCGATGACCGCGGCGATGACCACCAGTACCGCGCCGTTCAGGGCGGCGGCGACGATGCCGCCGCGGTGATGTCCAAAGGTGTGGCTGGCGCCGGCGGGGCGGCGGCTGCGCGAGACCGCGTACCACGTGAGCCCGAGCGTCGCCGAGTCGGTGACCAGGTGGCCGGCGTCGCTGAGCAGCGCCAGTGAGCCGGAGGCCACTCCGCCGGCGATCTCGGCGACCGCGATGACGGCCACACCGGCGATGGCGAGCCGGACCCGCGACAGCGTGCTCGACACGGCCGGCTGGGTCATGGCTCGATTATCCCCCTCGCCGCGCACTCGAACCCGTTGCAGCGATCGGGTCAGTGGACGGCCGCGACCGGCTTGCGATGGCGCCCCACCTCAGCGTGACCGGTGCGGGCGCGTTTGAGCTCGAAGAGGCGAGGCTCGACAAGCACAGGCGCAACCTTGTCCCAGAGCTCGCCGGCCTCTTCGCCGGTGATCTGGGTGTCGACGATGGGGCCGAAGAAGGCGGCGCCGCCGTCGATGCTGAGCGTGGGCACGCCGAAGGCTCCGCGCACGACCGCGGCGGCGTGCTCAACGAGGAGATCGTCGAGCGTGCTCGGATCGGCGACGGCCTCGTCGGCGAGGCCTGCCTGAAGGCCGGCAGAGCTGACTGCGGCCCGGAGGACGTCGATGGCGCCGAGGTCCTCGGACCGCTCGTGGCTGGCCTCACCGAGGGCGAGGTAGGTGGCCCGGACGGCCTTCTCACCGCCGGCCCGGCGGGCGGCGACCATGACCCGCAGGGAGGTCTCGCCGGCCTTGAGTGCAGCAGCGTGGGCATGCTCGCGGTTGATCTCGGCGAGCGAGAACAGCTTGGTGGTGATGGTGATGGGGCGCACCCGCTCGACCTCGAACAGCCACAGCGCTGTCAGCCAACACCACGGACAGAGGGGGTCGACGTGGATCTCGACCTCTTGGTTGGTCATGCAACGACTGTACCGGGCGTGTTGCTTTCGACGTCCGTGCACCGGATCGCCCGTACCATCGGGCCGATGGCACAGCTGTACCGCCTGGAGACCGAGACCGGCTCGGTCGTCGCGGAGCACGTCGAGGTGGCCGACACCCTCTGGTCGCGCTTCATGGGCCTGATGTTCCGCCGCGAGCTGCCCGCCAGCCACGGCCTGGCGATCCGGCCGTGCAACTCGATCCACATGTTCTTCATGCGCTTCGCGCTCGACGTGGTGTTCGTCGACGGCGACGGCCGGGTGGTGCGCGTGGTCGAGTCGATCCGGCCCTGGCGGGCCAGCAGCCTGGTGCGCGGCGCCAAGGCCGCCATCGAGCTGCCCGCGGGCACGGCCGCGCGCTTCGGGGTGGCCCCGGGCGTGCTGGTGCGCATGGTGGAGGCGGGTCCGGCGGCCGCCTGAGCGTCTCGGACCGCAGTGCCTGTCCCTAGGATGGGCGGATGATTCCCACCCGCGGCTACGCCGCGACCGACCCCAAGACACCACTGGGCCCCTTCGACTTCAAACGGCGCGACCCGCGCCCGAACGACGTGCTCATCGAGGTCCTCCACTGTGGTGTGTGCCACAGCGACATCCACCAGGCGCGCGACGAGTGGGGAGGGTCGATCTTCCCGATGGTGCCGGGGCACGAGGTCGTGGGGACGGTGACGAGCGTAGGCGCGGACGTGAGCCGGTGGCGCGTGGGGGAAACCGTCGGCGTCGGCGTGTTCGTCGACTCCTGTCGCAAGTGCGAGGCGTGCCTGGCGGGGGAGGAGCAGTACTGCCTCGAGGGCATGACGGTCACCTACAACGGGCTCGAACGCGACGGCAAAACCCCGACGTACGGTGGCTACTCGGAGCGCATCGTCGTCGACGAGAGCTACCTGCTGCGCATCCCCGACGGCATCCCGCTGGACGGTGCGGCGCCGCTGCTGTGTGCTGGGATCACCACGTACTCGCCCATCCGCCACTTTGGAGGTGATCAGGCCCGCGACGCGGCGGTGCTGGGCCTCGGCGGCCTCGGCCACATGGGCGTGAAGTTCCTCAAGGCAATGGGCGCGCGCGTCACCGTGCTCAGCCATTCACCGGGCAAGCAAGACGACGCTCTGCGACTGGGCGCGGACGACTTCGTAGCCACAGCTGACGATGACGTCTTCGAGAAGAACGCGGGCCGCTTCGACTTCATCCTCGACACCGTGTCGGCATCGCACGACTACAACGCGTACCTGCGGCTGCTTCGCCGCGACGGCACCATGGTGATCGTGGGGCTGCCCGACCCTTCCACGTTGGAGCCGGGAGCGCTGATCAACAAGCGCCGCCGTCTCGCCGGCTCGGTGATCGGCGGGATCCGCGAGACCCAGGAGATGCTCGACTTCTGCGCCGAGCACGGCATCGCCTCGGACATCGAGACGATCCGCATCCAGGACGTCAACGAGGCGTACGAGCGGACCATGCGCAGCGACGTGCGCTACCGGTTCGTCATCGACCTGGCGTCGCTGCGTGAGGGTGAGTGCTGAGCCTCCAGGTGGAGTGGTAGCTGGAGGAACGCCGCGTAGCGCTCGGCTGCGCTGGCGACGGCGGCATGCGCGCGCTTGGGAAGCTGCTCGAATGGTGTGATCGTCAGTCGTACGGTGCCCTTCTCGACGGCGCGCTTCCAGCTGCCGACCACACGGCCGTTGACGACCAAGACGTTGTTGGAGATGACGTCCATGCGGTTGGGCATGTGGTGGAGATCGGCGGCGTCGATGAGGTGCGTGCGGTCCGCGTAGGCCACTGTGTACTCGTCGAAGTCGGGGAGGAGGTGCCCGGTTGGGAGGCGCCCGGTCGTCGGGTGCGCGGTGGGTGCGAACCAGTAGGTGCGGCCTTCGAGCTCGATGCACTCCACCTGCGACTGTGCGGTGTTGGTGCCCGTGGTCGCCTCAGTGGTGGACAGGCCGGACCACCACGCGAAGTCCTTGATGGTGGCAGGCCCGTGGCTCGCGTAGTAGCGACTGGCAAGCTCGGCCAGCGCGGTCGCGCGGTCCCTCGCGGGTGCCGGTGGGACAACCTCGTCGAGCAGTGCGTAGGTGTGCTGCTTGCCGCGCAGCGGCCCGCTGCAGACGATGCCGTCGAGCTCGGCGCCGATCATCAGGTGAGCCAGCCGGTTGTCGACGCGCGGCTCGATGCCCTCGCTCCACAGCGCGTCGCCCAGCTCGATACGGGTGAGGGGGCCTCCGTGCAGTGCCGCGGCGACGATGCGGTTGCTCTTGGCCAGCATGGCGTCATCGACGCCGGACCTGCGGTAGCCGTAGGCCATCAGCGCCTTCACGCGCGGAGCCGTGAGGGCCAGCATCCAGCGGATGTCGTCGGGCGTGACGAGGTGCCAGGTGGGGCGCAGCAGGTGGGTGCGCAGGATGGATCCGCTGCTGAGCGCATCGTCGACGTCTGCGCCGGTGAGGTCGGCGGTGCGCTGCGCGACGGCCCATCTGGCGGCGGGGTAGTCCTGGGATTGGACAGCCACGAGGTGGCGCACGACGTCGGCCGCAGCGGCGGGCGCGGGTCCGAGCAGGTGCTGGCTGCGCAGGCGCTCCTGGAGGATGTCCATGTCAGCGAGGTATACACGCACGATGGTGCGATAGGCGGCCAGTCCGCGATGATCACCAGGAGGGTCATGGCAAAACCACCGAGCCCCGGCGGGGATGAGCGGGAGGGCGTTCGGCTCAGCAACCTCGAGGACCGTCTGTTCGAGGGCGCGAACGCCACCAAGCGTGACCTCGTCGACTACCTCGACGCTGTGGCCGATCGCATTCTTCCGGTGCTGCGGGACCGGGCGCTCTCTGTGATCCGGGTGCACCGCGGGCAGGAGGCGTTCATGCAGAAGAACCTTCCGAGCTACGCCCCGGAGTGGATCGAGCGAGTCAGCTCGTGGGCGGAATCCTCAAAGCGGGAGGTCACGTACGCGCTGTGCAACGACCGTCGCGCCCTGCTGTGGTTCGCCAATCAGCGCGCCGTCGAGTACCACCCCGCCCTTACCACGGCCGCCGCTCCCGACCTCGTGACCCACCTGGTGCTCGACCTCGACCCGCCGGACGCTGATTCCTTCCCCATGGCGGTCCGAGCTGCGCACCTGGTTCGGCAGGCGCTCGCTGAAGCCGCCCTCGACGGAGCGGTCAAGACCAGCGGCGCGAAGGGCGTGCACGTCTACGTGCCGATCGCCGGTGGGGCGCCGGTCGACGAGGTGGCGGCAGCCACGCGCGCGCTCGCGACACGCGCCGAGCGACTCGATCCGAGCCTGGCCACCACGGCCTTCACGAAAGAGGACCGCGGCGGCCGCGTGTTCGTCGATGCAACACGGGTCGGTGCCGCCACCGTGGTGGCCGCGTACAGCCCGCGACTGCGGGCCGGGACACCCGTATCGTTTCCAGTGGACTGGGATGAGCTCGACCGTGTGGCCCCGGGCGACTTCACTCTGCACACCGCGCTGCGGCTCCTCGGGGAACGCGACCCATGGGCAGCGCACATGCCCCCGGCGCAGCCGTTGCCACCCGGGCTCGTCGAGGAGGGCAGGGAGATTCCATCAGGCCGTGTGCAGGCGATGCACGAGGGGCGGCGCCGCTCCCGTGCCCGCCGCGCGCCACCATGACATCAGCCGTCGCGGTGGTGCGACGCCGCCTGCTGTGACGGGAACCACGGCTCGACGGAGACGGCGACGGCGTGACCTAAGGGACCGCGTCTGCGTTACCCGAGAATGATCCGGCCGATCTCATGCGGCGTCGTCCTCCTCGCACTGTCGGGCTGTGGAATGGCCGCAACTCCAACTTCGTCGTCGGTTGACGGCGCCACGACGACGCCCTCGCCGACAGCCATCTCGGCGTCACCGACGCCCACTCCCGGTAGTCCTGACCCTGTGCCCGGATGGGTGAGCTACCACAGCGCGAGCAATCACCTCACCTTCAGGCACCCAACAGAATGGTTACCGCTCGAGTGTGGATGGGTCTTCATCCAGCCTGACTCACAGGCTTCCACGTGCCCGCAAGGTGACGGGTTCTGCTGCGTGTTCCTCGCCGCCTCGGACAACGCTCAGAGGGGCGCGTTCTCGCTGATCTCCACGAATCGACGCCTGTACAGCACTGTGGCCGAGACTGCAGTGACGGTGAACGGGGTCACCGGCACCCGGCTCTCCGGTACGCAGACGCAGGGCATGGGTGCCGGCTCCGGCCAGATGGCCCCCCAGGTCGAGTACGACTTCACGACCGATGGCAGGAGCTACCACTTCCTGGCCAACGTTGGACCCCCCGATTCGGGGCGCGCGGGCGGGGTGACTGCGGCGCAGTTCGATCAGCTCGTGCAGACGGTGACGTTCGGATAACTGCTAACCGGATCGGCCTCGCAGAGGTCCTGTGGAGGCCAGGACAATGGTCGCCACCCCGCACAGTGCGACAGCCGCACCAACCCAGAAGAATGGGACCGTGGACGGGTCAAAGCTGACGGCGGGATCGTGGTTGGTCAGCGCGGCGCTCAGGAAAGCCGAGGCACACGCCCCCACCCCAAACAGGAATCCGCCCAGGGCGAACCAGCGCTGCCGGCCTGCCCGGCGAACGAGCAGGAACCCAGCCGCCGCGGCCAGGACGATGCCGTAGTAGGCCTCGAGGGAGATGAAGCCGACGGCGGCGCCCGCGACAGCGCTGGCGGCAACGTAGACGATCGCGGGGGCCTGATGCGCAGGCGCCGGCGCGTCCCGGCGCTTCCTTGATCGCAGCACGAGCAGGACGATGAGCGGGACGAGAACGAGAAGGGGAAGCAGGAGCATCAGTCAAGCACCAGTCGCTTCGTGCTGCGTCGGCGCGGGGGGGCCGCTCCCTTGCCGAGCAGCCTGTCGATCCAGGGAGCGGTTTCGGTGAGCGTCGCCACCAGCGCCTTGGACCCGCTGGTGTCGCCGCCCTGCATCCGGGCGACGATTTCGAGGCCCATGTAGAGGGCGATCACGGCGGAACCGATGACGCCCGGGTCGAGCATGCCGGCGAGCGGAGACCCGGAGACGATCCGTTGCGCAAGCTCCTGTGCAAACGTCATCCACGGCTGCATGCGACTGACGATCTCCGGCCCGAGGGCGGGGTCGAACGCCATCGCGCCGACGATCTCTTGCACGGCGGTGAGCTGACCGAGCTGCAGGTCCTCGCCGTACAGCTCCTCCATCGCCGCAGCCAACATCGCCAGTGATGAGACATCGCCCAAACGCACCTGGTAGCGGGCGAGCCGCTCGCCGCTGATCTGGTCGAGGACGGCGAGCAGCAGAGCGTCGACGCTGCCAAAGTGATAGAAGACCAGCGCGGGGCTGAATGCGGCGGTGGCCGCGATGGCGCGGACCGACACCCCTGCGTAGCCCTCGGTCCTCAGCGTCTGGAGAGCCGCGTCGATGATGCGCGCGCGCATGCGGTCGCCGGCTTCGTTGCGGCGGTGACGGCGGCCGCGCGTGCCGGGCGGGGACGGGAGTCCGAGCCGCGCGTGCCCTGGCGCGGCCGTGGTTCTCGCAGGTCGTCGCCGGTGGCCGAGAGGTTTGGGAGCGACTCGATCCTGACCATCTGACTTGATCATATGATCAGGTTACTGTGGATCGCATCATCCGTCAAGGAGGTGATCAGCTCAGCACCGTCGGCGCTGGATCCGCTCTCGCCGCGTCGCCAGTTGCACCGCGAGGAGCTGAGAGCTTCGTCATGAAGATGCCCACCACCGGTGCCAACCCGGGCGTGCACACCGTCTGCTGGAACCTGGACCTCGCCGCGAACTTTCGGCGGCCGCCAACCTGCGCGACGGTTCGTGTCACAACGTGAGCCACGCGAAGCCGCCCCGCGGCGTCGTCGGCACCGCAGCGTCGCTAGCGCGTGCTCGGTCGACGGCGCTCATAGCGCGCGTCCGGCGGCTCAATCGGATCCGACGGAAGTGCAATAGCGGCAGCAGCCGATAGCGACGGCGGCGCGGGTGAGACGGGCGCCGGCCGGCCCGCTCCTTCGCCGCCGGGGGCATGATCCGGGCCGTCTGGCCGGGACCTGTGGGCCACGGGCCGAAAGGACTGGCGGACGGCACCAGCGTGGTGGCGGATGCTTCGCCACCATCGGCGCGCCCGCGCATGCCGGACCGCGGGAAGCCACATCGACGGTTCATGGCTGAACTCGCTCTGCATGGCTTCGGCATTGTGCGCACGAGCGAGCGGCGCAGGCCAGCGCGAGCCCATACTTACACAGAAATGTATGAGTGGATGTCGCGCGCGCGAACCGCCGTTCTCGACAGTCTGGCGCCGGCTCGCTGTGCCAGCTGCGGCGACGCCGGCCAGGTGCTCTGCGAGGCGTGCGTCGCCTTCCTGGAGGTGGCTCCGCCTCCGCTCATCGCCGGAGCCGGAGCCCGTGCGGCCTTCGTCTACGACGACGAGGTGCGCCAGGTCCTCCACCACGGCAAGTTCCGCGACTGCCGGACCGCCCTGCGCGCCCTGGCCTGGCTCGGCGCCTCCCGGCTCACGCCACCGGTCGGTGCGATGGTCGTCCCAGTGCCGCTCTCCAGGGGGCGCCTCGCCGAACGGGGCTACAACCAGGCGAGAGTGGTGGCCGGGGCCTTCGCGGACTTCCACGGCCTGCCAATCGCCGACCTGCTGGAGCGGACGAGGGAGACGCCGCCGCAGAGCACGCTGGACCGCTCGGCGCGTCAGGCCAGCGTGGCCGGTGCGTTCGCGGCGATTTGCGACGTAGCCGGGAAGCGCCTGTGGGTGGTCGACGATGTGCTCACCACCGGGGCGACGTCGAACGCCGCCCGGGGCGCTCTTCTCGACGCGGGAGCGGCCCAGGTGGAGGTTGCGGTTCTTGCTGCGGTGCTGTAGCCGGCGCGCTCGCGCGCCGATGGCCTGCGAGAATTGAACTCCTGATGCCCGTCCTCACCAAGATCCTCGGCGACCCGATCAACCGCGAGATCAGGCGCCATCGCGGCGCCGTCGACCGGATCAACGCGCTCGAGCCCGAGATGCAGGCGCTCAGCGACGCCGAGCTGCGCGCCAAGACCGACGAATTCCGGGCTCGCCTTGGCGTGGCCGGACCGGACCTCACCTTCGGCCAGACCTTCACCCACGGGCTCACTGGCGACGAGGAGGAGGACGTCGAGGCGGAATACGCCCGCAAGGAGGCCGCCGAGCGCGCCGGCGAGAGGCGCCGCGGGCTCGACGACCTCCTCCCCGAGGCCTTCGCGGTGGTCCGCGAGGCCGCCCGGCGGACGCTCGGGATGCGCCATTACGACGTGCAGCTGATCGGGGGCATCGTGCTCCACCAGGGAAAGATCGCCGAGATGCGCACCGGCGAGGGCAAGACCCTGGT
>QHBU01000122.1 GCA_003244045.1 Candidatus Aeolococcus gillhamiae | reverse complement strand
GCTGCACGTCGGCACCTTCAGCGCGGCGGGCACCTTTGACGGCGCCGTCGAGCACCTCGACCACCTTGTCGACCTGGGCGTCGGCGCCGTCGAGCTTCTCCCGGTGACCGCGTTCCCAGGAACACGCGGCTGGGGATACGACGGTGTGGACCTGTTCGCGGTGCACGCGGCGTACGGAGGGCCGGAGGGGCTCAAGCGGTTCGTGGACGCGTGCCACGGGGCCGGCCTCGCCGTGGTCATCGACGTCGTCTACAACCACCTCGGACCCGACGGCAACTACCTGGGCGAGTTCGGTCCGTATTTCACCGATCGCCACCGCACCCCGTGGGGTGACGCCGTCAACTACGACGGTGCCGGCAGCGACGAGGTGCGCCACTTCGCTGTCGACAACGCGCTGATGTGGCTACGCGACTATCACTGTGACGGACTGCGTCTTGACGCGGTGCACGCCATCGTCGACACCTCAGCGATCCATCTGCTCGAGGAGATCGCCGGTGCCGTGCACCATCTCTCCGCGGCGGTCGACCGTGAGCTGTGGGTGATCGCGGAGAGCGACCTCAACGATCCTCGTGTGGTCAACGACGCCTCGCATGGCGGGTACAGCTGTGACGCGCAGTGGAGCGACGATTTTCACCACGCTCTGCACGCCACCCTCACCGGCGAGACCAGCGGGTACTACGAGGACTTCGGACGTGTCGAGGACGTGGCGCGCTCGCTGCGCAACGTGTTCGTCAACCCCGGCGGCTACTCGCCCTTCCGGCAGCGGCGCCATGGGCGTCCGGTCGCAGACCTCCCGGGGACGCGCTTTCTCGGTTACCTGCAGAACCACGACCAGGTGGGCAATCGTGCCCAGGGTGCGCGCAGCGCGGCACTGATGAGCACCGGGCGACTCCAGATTGCGGCGGCGCTCGTCCTCCTCGGACCGTTCGTGCCGATGCTGTTCGCCGGCGAGGAGTGGGCGGCATCGACGCCCTTCCAGTACTTCACCGACCACCAGGACGTCGAGCTCGGCAGGCTGGTCTCGGAGGGGCGACGGCGCGAGTTCGCATCCTTCGGGTGGGACCCCGCCGACGTGCCCGACCCTCAGGACCCGGCCACCTTCGAGCGCTCCAAGCTCCGCTGGGACGAGATGGTTCGCCACCCTCACGACACCGTGCTGGGCTGGCACCGCGAGCTCATCGCGCTGCGGGCGGCAACGCCCGCGATCCGCAGCGGCGACTGTTCCGACGTGACGGTTGAGTTCGACGAGGGCGCTCGCTGGCTGGTGATGCGCCGCGCCGGCATCGTCGTCGCCTGCAACTGGGGAGTGGGGCCGGCAGAGCTCCCCGTGGAGCCGGGCACTGCACTGCTGAGGAACACCGAGCTGGTGACAACCGGGGCCGGGCTGCTGTTGCAGCCGGACGGCGTGGTGGTGGGTCTCGCCTAACCTGCCTGTGCGGCGGCGGCGCGGTGCGCGGCGAGCTGCACCCCCGTGACCGAGACCTCGGTGAAGCAATCGCATTCGACGACGGCGACGCTGGCGGCCACGCAGGTCCGGCACAGCACCGACTGGCACGGGACGCATCGATAGAAGGTGTCCTCGATGCCTGCTCCGCAGACCGAGCAGACGGGCGGCCCGTCAGACCACACCTCGTCGACGACCACTAGGCTCGGACGACCTCCGTCCGGGAGGTGGACCCCGTCAGGCCGGAGATGAAGCTGGGCGGGGAGGACGCAGGTGCAGCTGCCCATGGCGAACAAGTGTACGCTCTGCGCGCCGGGTTGAGTGCTCCGTCCGACGTGCGCGGAGCGTCGCGCCTCGGACGCCGGTTCGCCTACGCGGCGTTCCCCGCGCCGGTCAGCTCGCCGCCTGCCTGCCGGAGCAGGGCACGGGTCGCGGTGACCCGGCAGGCCAGCATCTCGAGGATCTCGTCCAGGCGATCCCGCAGCTCCGAGTTGAGCGCAATCGGGTGGTTGTCGATGTCCCTGAGAAGGGCGGACAGACGGACCGCCTTCTGGTCGATGTGGGCGACGATCTCCTGAGGACTCTCGACCGTCGCGGCGCTCATGCTCGGCTCCATCCAGGTACCTCCGTCGGTTGCTGGGGCGGGTGCCTCGGACCGGGGGTTGGTCCCGGCCGTCAGCCCAAGCCTAGGCTCCGCGGGCTCAGGGATCAAGGGGCTGTCGGAGCTCTGTGATCAGCCACCCGGAGTGGAGGCCGGCCCGGGCGTCGGACTCTCGGGAAGAGGAACCGGCGCTCGCGGCGATTGGTTGAAGGTGAAGTCGGCGGCCAGGTTGCCCAGGATCGACGCGCTCTCGCGCACGTCGGGTCGAGTCGGTCTGGTCGTCGGCGCAGTCCGGCGGTTGACCGCCCTGCACGAAATAGTTCCACGACACGTTCGACCTGCGGAGCATGTAGGTGAGGTCAGTCCACGCGTACGCCGTGCGAGATCTTGTGGTGCCGCACTGTAGACTTGCACTGCCGCCCGGCGGACACAGAGGCGCGGATGGCGGAACCGGTAGACGCGCGGGACTTAGGATCCCGTGGGGCAACCCATCCGAGTTCGAGTCTCGGTCCGCGCACCACCGCCTCATCAAGGACGTTCGTGAGCACAGCCACCACCCCGGCCGACATCGCCGTCGCCGTCGAGCGGCAGCCCGACTCGCGTGTTCAGCTACGCGTCGAGGCGCCGGCGTCCGAGCTCGAAGCCGCCATCAGCGCGGCCCTGCGCCGGCTGTCAGGACGGGTGCGGCTTCCCGGCTTCCGTCCCGGCAAGGCCCCTGCGGCAATGGTGGAGCGCGCGGTCGGCTGGGACGCTGTGCGCCAGGAGGCCGTCGATGCGCTGCTCCCCGACCTGTACACCCGGGCGTTAGACCAGGCCGGCGTGCAGCCTGTCGACGATCCTCAGCTCGACCTCCAGCCGGTGGAGCGCGGCCAACCATTCGTCTTCACCGCAACGGTCACGGTGCGTCCCGCGGTGGACCTGCGGGACTACCGCGGCCTGCGCGTGGACGTGCCCGCCACCGCGGTGACCGATGAGCAGGTCGACGAGATGATCGAGGAGCTGCGCCGCCGCAACAGCGAGCTTCGTGACGTCGAGCGGCCCGCCCAAGCGGGTGATGTGCTGCGCTCCTCGCTGGTGATGCGTCGCGGTGAGGACGTGCTCAGCGGAGACGAGGAGCAGGACCGCGACCTCGACATCGATCGCGAGCGCCTTCTCCCCGGTCTCGCTGACGCGCTCATCGGGCTCGAGGCCGGTGCGCAGCGCTCCTTCCAGCTCACGCTTCCCGAGGACTTCAGCCGCGAGGAGCTGCGTGGGGCTGTCGTCGACGTCGACGTGTCGGTGAGCGCCGTGCGCGAGCGCATCCTGCCGCCGCTGGACGACTCGCTGGCGGCGCTCGACGAGCACGGTTCCACCCTCGAGGAGCTGCGCGCCTACTACCGCGAGCGCCTCGAGGAGGTGAGCGCCGAGCGCGACCGCGAGGCGCTGGAGGCGAGCGCGCTCGAGGCGCTGCGCGACCACGTCGCCATCGAGCTCCCCGAGTCGATGATCGAGCGCGAGATCGACCGCCAGGTCGCCGACCTCGACGTCCGCCTTCAGTCGATGGGGATGCCGCTGGATCGCTACCTGGAGTACACAGGCACCACCGTCGAGAAGCTCCGGGGCGAGCGGCGCGAGGGAGCGGTGCAGCGACTTCGCCTCGAGCTCGCTCTCGATGCGCTGGCCGAGGCTGAGGGCATCGAGGTCGACGAAACGGCGGTGGTGCGCGAGGAGCAGCGACTCGCGGAGGGTCGCAAGCTCACTGCCCAGCAGCGCCGCCGCCTCCACCAGGGCACACACGTCGACCTTGCCCGCCGCGGCGCCGGCGAGCGCCTCGTCGAGATCGTCCGCGGGGACGGCTGACCTGCGCGGAGCTCCCTCAAGAATCGAGGCGGCGTGTACGCTGCCACAGCCGTGTGGTGGAGTCCTCTCTTGCGTCCTCGTCCCACCCGCCGGCCCGACGGTGGCTGCACCCTCGTCGAGCCCGACGACCTGGTTCTGGCTGCGCTGATCCCGCCGAATGCCGAGCTGCCTCTGTCGTCTGCCGAGGACCTTCGCGCGGCGGCGCTCCGCGCCGCCCGCGTTCACTCTGACGGGGCCGCCGTGGTTGGGGCAGCCGCCGCCGCGGCCGTACTCCAACGCCTCACCGGTCCCGGTGATCCCCGCCGCTTTCAGGCCTGGCTGCTCCAGGGCCTCTACCACCGCCTCGCCGGTGCCGAGGCGCGTCGCTCCCCCCGCACCGAGGCGCTGGCCGGGGCGTACGAGCTGCGCGCTCGCAGCGTGCTCCGCCTGGCAGCGACCAGTCCCGACCGGACCACGGCGCGACGGGCCCGGGCGGCTCTGATCCATCTCGCTGGAACCGTTCACGCCTGAGCGCAACGCGGCCGATGGATCGCAGGCTCGTCCCTATAATCCGACCATGATCAGCAACGAACAGAACATGACGCCGCACAGCCTTATTCCGATGGTCGTCGAGACGACCAACCGCGGTGAGCGCGCATTCGACATCTACTCGCGACTGCTCAAGGATCGGATCATCTTCATCGGGACGCCGATCGACGACCAGGTGGCCAACGTCGTCATGGCGCAGCTTCTCTTCCTCGCCGGTGAGGATCCCGAGAAGGACATCATGATCTACATCAACAGCCCCGGCGGATCGGTGTACGCGGGGCTGGCGATCTACGACACGATGATGTACGTCGAGCCGCGCGTCGGCACCATCTGCATGGGCATCGCCGCCTCGATGGCCGCCGTCATCCTCGCCGGCGGCGCGCCCGGGATGCGTTTCTCGCTGCCCAACACGCGCGTCCTCATCCACCAGCCGTCGGGTGGCTTCAGCGGACAGGCGGCGGACATCCAGATCCACGCCCAGGAGATCCTGCGCGTGCGCCGCCGCCTCGACGAGATTCTCGCCTCCCACACAGGCAAGCCCATCGAGGTGATCAACCGCGACTCCGACCGCGACTTCTTCATGAGCTCGGACGAGGCCAAGGCATACGGCCTCATCGACGAGATCATCCAGGGTCGCCCCAAGGGCGATGGCCCGGTTCCCAAGGTGGAGAGCAACGGCGGCACGCCCCGCGGCGGTGGCGACGATTCAGGTCCCCAGGCCGGCGGTGGCGCGGCCGCGCGCTGACGAGGCGAAGGGGCAACTGCGTTCTATCGGTTCGTTTCACCGGGCAGGCGCGGCCGCGGCGGAGCCGTGGTACGGTGACCGGCGATGACTGAGCGCGACGACCGGCGGCGCCATACCCGGTGCTCCTTCTGCGGCAAGGGCCAGGAGCAGGTGCGCAAGCTGGTGGCCGGTCCGGGCGTCTACATCTGCGACCAGTGCATCGACCTCTGCCAGGAGGTGCTCGAGGAGGACAACCGCTCCACAACGCAGAAGCGTGGCAAGGGCGGGATGATCCCCAACCCGCAGGTCATCGCCGCTTCGCTCGACCAGTACGTGGTCGGCCAGGAGCATGCCAAGAAGGTGTTGTCGGTGGCGGTGTTCAATCACTACAAGCGCATCGCCCATGCCAAGTCGAGCGGCGACGTGGAGCTGCAGAAGTCCAACGTGCTGCTGGTCGGCCCCACGGGATGTGGCAAGACGCTGCTCGCCCAGACGCTGGCCAAGATCATTGACGTTCCGTTCTCGATAGCCGACGCCACCTCGTTGACGGAGGCGGGCTACGTCGGCGAGGACGT
>QHBU01000121.1 GCA_003244045.1 Candidatus Aeolococcus gillhamiae | reverse complement strand
AGGTGTTATCCGGGGGCGAAGCGGTTGCCGCTGACGTCGCTCAGTGCGCGCGCGTTCCGTTCGGGTGTGTCGGCGCTGACGGTGTTATCTGGGAGGAGACGCTGCAGGGCACGGTTGCCCTTGTTCACAGGTCAGTAGTCGTAACCGTGGAAGAGGGGCGTGGGGGAGGAACCAGCAGGAGGTTGGGGATACTGTGGATAACCGAACAGATGTTCCCGAAGGCCCTGAGACCTGTGTATCCTCCGCGCCCGACGCTGACGTCGATGAAGCAGGAGGCGGCATGGCGGTGGTTCAACGAGTTGGGCAGGGGCTGGGACTGACGTGGACGGTCCTCGGCTCCGACTGGCGGGTCGTCGAGCCTGCAGAGACCTACCTCGAGTTCCTGCGCGACGAGCAGAGGTCACCGCACACCGTCAAGGCCTACGCCCATGGACTCGCTGCCTACTGGTCATTCCTGGAAGCCACAGACGGAGACTGGCGAGCCGCCACGCCGGCCACCATTGGGACGTTCCTTGCACGGCTCCGGGATGGCGATGCCGCTGGCCGCGTGATCCCGCTGCCGGCCGCCGTTGACCGGGATGGTCCTTCACCGGCAACGGTGAGTCTTCGGCTGCGGACGGTGATGAGCTTCTACCGGTTCTGGGCGGCCAACGACGGAGTGCCGGTCGCCGGACTCCTCTACGAGCAGGTCATCGGGAGGCCCGGTCCATACCGGCCGTTCCTCGACCACCTGGCGCGGAAGTCGGGCCGACTGAGAAGCCGAGTGCGTGTCCGCCCGGACATTCGTCGACCACCGGTGTTCACGCCCGAGCAGGTGACGCTGATCGTCGACGCGGCCGCGGTCTGGGATGTTCACGAACGTCGCTGGACAGGCAATCTGCGCAACAGACTGTTGTGGAGCCTGCTCGCCGAGACCGGACTGCGGCTCGGAGAAGCACTGTCCCTGCAGCACCGCGACTGGCGCAGTGGTCACGGCGATACCGCCTCCATCGAGGTGGTGTCGCGACCCCATCCGCTGGGCGTGCGTACCAAGAGCGGGCCTCGTCGGGTGTACATCGGTGCCGAGCTCGATCGGCTCTACGCCGACTATGTCTGGCTGCTGTGCGACGGTGGCATCGACAGCGAGGTCGCAGATCTCGACGGTGCGTACGTGTTCTGCAACCTCGACCGCGAGCCTGTGTACGGGCCGCTGTCGCCGAGCACCGTGTACGAGCATGTGCGCGCCATCAAGCGCCGCGAGCGGAGCCTGCCGGCAGCGTGGACACCACACTGGTTCCGCCACACGCATGCGACCGCACTGCTCCTCGCCGGCGTTGAGCCGATCGTCGTCAGTCGCCGCCTCGGGCACGCGAGCGTCGAGACCACGCTGAACACCTACGCGTGGGTCACCGCGGACGCGGAGATGCGGACGGTCGCCAACTGGCGGGCGTGGACAGCAGGCTGGGGTGCTGCGAGTGCCTAGAACAAGCGCGCAGCGCGATCAGCAGCTTGATCTCCATGGGCTCTACTCCGAAACCCGCAACGAGAGCCTCTGGCACAGCCTTCCGGAGAACGGCAGGCAGCGGCATTTCACGAGGCGTTCGATGCCGCCGCAGTATGCCGAGGCCATCCTGGAGAACCGCCCGGGCGCCAGGGCCAGTGAGAAGTCGATCGCCATCAACTTCCGGGACCTGCCCCTCTCCATCGTCCGTGAGCTCGCCTGGTGCCTGCACGAACACGTGAGGGTGGGACGCACTATCCACGCGGAGGAGTGGAACCGGCTCAGCGCCATCATCGAGGCGGTTGTCGCGTCGGAGCCCGCGATCCATTCGCTCGTGCAAAGGACGGAAGCTGAGTGGGCTGCGAGCTTCCACGCCCACTACGCAGGGCAGGGGGTGATCGCGCCGGGCAAGGTCGAGCTGCGACTGCGGTGTCTGCGCAAGCTGCTCGACCACCTTGTCGTCGCATACCACGACGGGGAATGGTGGGAACTTGACGTCTGGAATCCGCTCTGCGATCCGCGCATCCCGCTGCGGGCGCACGAGCCGTCAGGACGCAGCGTCACCAACCTCGGCCACCTCACCGCTCCGTGGCTGCGAGCTGGCGCCAAGTTCTGGCTGAAGACGTACCTCGAGACCGGCGCGTACACATGGACGAGCCTCAAGAGCCGCCTCGACCAGCTGAAGTGGTTGCAGCGACACATCGACATTCACGGGGCGGCCGGGCCACACATCGCTGAGGACGCGGACGCGATCCGCCCCTGGTTCTCGTCGTTCGCGGCGTTCCTGCGCGGACACCGTGTCGAGAGCGGGCCGACGGCTGGCCAACCCCGTCGTTGAGGGTGC
>QHBU01000120.1 GCA_003244045.1 Candidatus Aeolococcus gillhamiae | reverse complement strand
GGATGGTGCACCAGTGAGCGCCGCGCTGATGGCCGGGTGCGGGTCCGCGCCCCCCGCGCCGGCCCCGGCGGGCAACGCCAGCGGCGCACCCGCGGCCACCGCCTTGCCGGCATCCCCCGCGGTCCCTCCGGCCTCCCGCGCCGCGACCGGCTCGCTGGCCGGCTTCTTCCCCATCGGCGCCTACGTCCGGGCCCCTCCTTATTTCGGGCTCTGGAAAAGCAGGGGCATCAACACCATGGTCGACGGCACCAGCGAGCCAGGCTGGAACGCCGCCGCCGTCCGCGACGGGCTGGACGAGATCCGTGCCCCGGCCTGTAATCCGGCCCGCGACGCCGGCAACAAGCACCTGCTGGCCTGGGCCCTTCAGGACCAGCCCGACGACATAGGCACGCAGGTACCCTTCACGAAAATCCAGCAGACGTACCGGGCCTGGAAGCGCGCGGCCCCGTCCATCCCCGTGTACATCAACTTCAACGGGCAGTTGAACCAGTACGACACGGCCACCAAGGCCAGCGGCCTGTCCTGGTATCAGAAGTACGCCCAGGGCGCCGACTGGATCACCGCTGACCTCTACCCGGTGAACTCCGGCGAGGGTGACGACCTCGGCCTGATCGGGCAGGAGGTCGACGAGCTGCGCCAGATCGCCGGCCGTAAGCCGGTCTTCGCGTTCATCGAGTCGGGAGCCTACGACGCCACTGACCCGGTGATCACCCCGGATCAGTTCCGCGGCGAGGCCTGGGAGGCCATCATCCACGGCGCCCGGGGTGTCTTCTACTTCCGGTGCAGGTCTCGCCCGCGTTCAGATATGACGTGACGCCGCCCGCGGTGGCCGCGGAGATGGCCGCACAGGACGCCACGATCACGAAGCTGGCGGGTGTCCTGCAGGGGGACATCGATCCCCCCGCCCTGGGCGCGACGGTGCCCGCGCCGCTGCAGGTGGCGTGGCGGAGCTCTTCGGGCCGCGATTACTTCTTCGTGCTCAACCTGTCGGCGACGACGGTCCGCGACCAGATGATCAGCCTGGGCGGTGCTGACTCCGCGACCTCAGCGACGGTCTACGGCGAGCACCGCTCGGTCCGCGTGTCGGGCGGCACGATCACGGACAGCTTCGGCTCCTACGCCCTGCACATCTACGAGATACCTGCCCACTGACGGGGCGCGGGGCGGGCCAGAGCCCCCTGCGGCATCCCACCCTGGCGGCACGTCGCGGGACGGATCTTCCGGTTGACCCGAAATCTCCCGGATCCCGGGCCGGACGTTCACCACTTATCACCGCAGGCGGCAGATTGCCCTTCTGGCCAGTGGGTATGTCCGCAAGGTGCCGCTGATGGCGTGGATAGGGCTGGTTCTGGCGTTCGCCTCGGCGCTCGTGACCAACACGGCCTACTCGTTCGAGCACGACGCGGCGGCGGCGCTGCCGCCGCTCTCGCCCCGCCGCCCGTTCAGGTCGGCGCAGTTCCTGCTCCGCGACCGGCGCTGGCTCACCGCATTCGCGGCCGAGACCGCAGGCTGGCTCATGTACGTGGCGGCACTGCGGCTCGCGCCGCTCGCGCTGGTGCAGGCGGTGGTGGCGTCAGGGGTGGCCGTCCTGGCGTTCGCCACCGCGCGCGGGCACCCGTCCCGGCTCGCGCGGCGCGAGCAGCTCGCCGTCGTGCTGGCGCTGGCCGGGCTGACGCTGCTTGCGC
>QHBU01000119.1 GCA_003244045.1 Candidatus Aeolococcus gillhamiae | reverse complement strand
GAAGGCGCGGACGTCGGCGGTGGCACCCACCTCCTCGGCCTGGTACGCGAGCGCCGCGCCGGCGTCCTTGTCGGTGCCCTCGAGCTCGAACAGCACCCGGAGCGCCAGTTCGCGCCCGCGCCGGCGGCGACCACCCCCGGTGGGCGTGGTCACGTGAAGACCACCTCGCTGACGAAGACGTTGACCGCCGCGAGCGGCAACCCGAGCATGCGCCGGATCGCGTCCCCCACGGCCCCCTGCACCTCGGCTCCGACCGCGGCCACGTTGGCGCCCGCCTCCATGACGATCCAGAGATCGATGCGCAGGCCCTCGCCACGTAGCTCGACGCGCGCCCCACGATGGGCGACGCGGCGACGCAGGATGCGATCGATCGATTGGCCGCCCGGCCGGTACATGGCGTGGACGCCGTCGACCTGCAGCGCGGTGAGCGCGGCGATCCACGCCACCACGTCGTTGGCGACCCTGGTGACGCCGAGCGACTCGCGGCCACCGTCGCCGATCTCCATGGTCTCGGCCATCTCGCTCATCACACCCTCTCCACGTACTTGCCCGTGCGCGTGTCGACGCGGATGCGGTCGCCCTCGTTGACGAACAGGGGCACGTCCACCGCCAGCCCGGTCTCCAGCGTCGCCGGCTTGAAGGCCGCGTTGGCGGTGTCGCCCTTGAAGCCGGGATCTGTCTGAGTCACCTCCAATTCGACGGACGTGGGAAGGTCGATGCCGAGAACCGCTCCGTCGTAGGTGAGCAGGAAGAGGTTGTCGTTCTCCTTGAGGAAGCGGCGCGCGTCGCCGAGCTGGGCGGGGGTGAGCGGGAACTGATCGTACGTCGTGGTGTCCATGACCACGTAATCGTCGCCGTCCTGGTAGAGGTACTGCGCCTCGCTGCGCTCGATGCGCGCGCGACCGAACTTCTCCTCGGGCCGGAACGTCTCCTCGGTGACCGCGCCGGTCTGGAGGTTCTTGAACTTGGCGCGCACGATCGCGGTGCCGCGCCCCTGCTTGTTGTGGGCGAACTCGAGGACCTGCAGGAGCTCACCCTGGCGCTCCACCGTGTTTCCCGGTCGCAGCTCCCCGGCGCTGATCATCGTCGTCTCTCCGTGGTCGTCTCTGCGGCGAGGCGCGCCGCCGCCTGCAGCGCCATCACGTAGCCGTCGGCGCCCGCGCCGGTGATGACCGCGGTCGCAGCGGCGGCGACGTGTGAGGTACGACGGTACTCCTCGCGACTCAGGATGTTGCTGAGGTGCACCTCCACCACCGGTCCATCGAAGCCGCGCAGGGCGTCGGCGAGCACCACGCTCGTGTGAGCCAGGCCACCGGGGTTGATGACGATGGCGTCCGCCTGCCCGTCCTCCTCCTCGATCAGGTCGATGAGTGCCCCCTCGTGGTTGCTCAGCTCCCAGCGCATCTCGACGTCGAGCGCCTCGGCCTCGCGGCGCAGGCGGTCGTGGATCTCCGCGAGGGTGACGTGCCCGTAGATCTCCGGCTGACGACGGCCGATGGTGCCGAGGTTCGGTCCGTTGAGCACCAGGATCCTCATGCCGCCAGCGCCTGCGAGAGAGCGGTACGGACGGCGTCCGGCTCGACCACGATGCCGGTCACCGGCTCGCCGCGGCCGCGCAGCAGCACCCACCGTGCCACCCCGCCCCGTGCCTTCTTGTCGACACCCAGCTGGTCGGCGATGTCAGCGGCCACGAGCCGAGGTCGCTGGGAGAGCCCGCAGGCGTCGAGGATCTCATCCTGGTGACGCACGTCGGCGGCGGGACACGCCGCCTCGACCACGCTGAGCGCGCCGGCGACGCGCATGCCGAAGGCCACCGCCTCGCCGTGGTCGAGGCCGGCACCGAGTCCCGTCAGAGCCTCCACCGCATGTCCCACCGTGTGTCCGTAGTTGAGGATCGCACGCCTGCCCGACTCGCGCTCGTCACCGGCGACGACCTCGGCCTTGAGCGCGCAGCAGGCGCGGATCAGCTCGGTCAGCGCCTCGCGGTCACGCCCCAGGGCTGCGGGAAGCCGCCGATCCACGACCTCGGCGAGGTGACCGTCGCCGACCATAGAGGATTTCACGATCTCGGCGAACGCGGAACGGAAGCTGCGATCGCCGAGGCCGGCGAGCACGTCGGGATCGCACAGCACTGCGCGCGGCTGCCAGAACACGCCGGCGAGGTTCTTGCCGCGATGCAGGTTCACCGCGGTCTTCCCGCCCACCGCGCTGTCGACCATGGCCAGCAGCGTGGTCGGCACCACCACCCAGGCGATGCCGCGCAGGTAGGTGGCGGCCACCAGTCCGGCGACGTCGCCGACGCTGCCGCCACCCACGGCGATGATGCAGTCGTCGCGGTCCAGCCCGGCGTCGCTGCACTGCTCGAGCAGAGCGCCCGCCGTACTCCATTGCTTGGCGTGCTCGCCGCCCCGCACCGCGAAGACGGTGGCCGACAGGCCCTGACGGCGGAGCTGCACCGCCACCGTCTCCGCCACCGCCGCCACCGCTTCGTCGGCGACCAGGGCCACGCGGCGTGTGCCGTGGGGGACGTGACCGGCGACGTCCTCGAGGATGCCGGTGCCGACGCGGACCAAGTAGGGGCGGGCCGTGCCGACGCGGACAGCACCTGTCAGCGCCATGGCGATCGCCTCGGCGACCTGCTCGGGGATGCGGCCTTCCGTCGGCACGTGGAGTTGCGCCAGGGCATGGGCACCCGCTCGCATGGCGCGGAGATGGGGCAGCGCCGTGCCCGGGGAGTCCCCGAGACGGGGGCGGCCCTCAGCCTGAGCACCGACCCGGGCGACAAGCTCGGCGTCGGCGGCGTCCAGGCAGATCACGGTGGCGCGGCGGGCCAGCACGTCGATGGCGCCGTGCTGCGCGATGAGGCCGCCGCCGGCGGCGATCACCAGTGGCTGCGCCGACCCCAGCGCCGCCTCTGCCGACCTGCGTTCCTCGGCGCGGAAGCGTGGCTCGCCGAGCTCGGCGAACACGCGCGCGCAGCTCATCCCGAGGCGGGCTTCGACGTCGGCGTCGGTGTCGAAGAAGGCGCGGCCGAGGCGCTGCGCCAGCAGCGGCGCGACCGTGCTCTTGCCACACCCCGGCAGGCCGACCAGCACGACGTGGCCCAGCTCGGTCACCGCAGCCGCCCCAGGGTGGCGCGATAGCCGTCGAGGTTGCGCAGAAGCTCATCCACGGAGTCGCCGCCGAACTTCTCGAGCATCGCCTCAGCAAGGACCAGCGCGAGCATCGCCTCGGCGACGACAGCCCCCGCCGGCACCACGCAGATGTCACTGCGTTCGTAGTGGGCGTTGACCTCCTCGCCGGTGCGCACGTCGACGCTGCGCAGCGGTGTCAGCAGCGTGGAGATGGGCTTGAAGTGCACGCGTGCCCACACGTCCTCGCCATTGCTGACGCCGCCGGCGAGGCCGCCCTGACGGTTGTTGAGGTGGTAGAAGCCGCGCTCGCTCGACCACGCCGGCCGATCGTGCACCGCCGAGCCCATGCTCGAGGCCGCCTGCAGCGCAGCACCGAGCTCGACGCCCTTGACTGACGGAATGCTGCACATCGCCTGGGCGATGCGGCCGTCCAGCCGCCGATCCCATTGTGCGTAACTGCCAAGCCCGGCCACAACGTGGTGAGCGGTGACCATGGCGGTGCCACCGAGGGTGTCGCCGGCCGCGCGGGCGACGTCGATGGCCTCGACCATGCGCGCGCTCGCCTCAGGGTCCGCGCAGCGCACCGGCGACGACTCGACGGCGGCAGCGGAGGCACCGGCGTCGTCCGCGGCCACCACCTCGCCGATACGCACCACATGCGAGCTCAACGTCGTGCCGGCAACGCGCAGCAGCGCCTTGGCCACGGCACCCGCGGCGACGCGGGCCGCGGTCTCGCGCGCCGACGCTCGTTCGAGCACGTCGCGAGCGTCATCGAGATTGTACTTGAGCATGCCGGCGAGATCGGCGTGGCCGGGCCGAACGCGGGTCACCGCCTTGCGGGTGAAGCCCTCGGCCTCCACCTGCATGGGGCCGCTCCAATTGTCCCAGTCGCGGTTGCGGATGGTCAGCGAGATCGGCGAGCCCAGCGTCACCCCGCCGCGCACCCCGGCGCTGATCTCCGCCACGTCACTCTCGATCTGCTGGCGCTTGCCGCGGCCGTGGCCGCCCTGCCGTCGGCGCAGGTCGGGCTCGAGGTCGCGGGGGGCGTCGAGCTCGAGTCCCGCAGGCACACCGTCGAGGATCACGGTGAGCTGCGGGCCGTGCGACTCGCCGGCGGTGAGAAACCTCAACATCCGGCGATTCTAGGTTCGGGCGGCGCATTCGCCCCACCTGCGGAGCGCTCAGGGTCCCCAGAAGAGGATGAAGCTCCCCCCGACGCACAGGAATGGACCGTATGGGATGGGGTCCTTGAGGCTGCGGATGCGCAGCACCAGCAGGAGCAGCGCCACCGCGCCGCCGAGGAAGATGGCGTAGATCACCGCATAGACCGCCCCGATGTGGTGGAGGTCGAGACCCAGGCCGCAGATGGCCCCGACGAGCGCGCCCAGCTTGGCGTCGCCGAGCCCGATGCCACCGCGCGACACCACGTTCTGGACGAGGAAGAACAGGCCGATGGCGACGCCCCCGCCGAGCGACCGCCAGAGATCGAGCCCCGGCGAGATCGGTGACAGGGCGCCCGCCAGCACGATGGCTGGGTAGGTGACCCGGTTGAGGATCAGGCGGTGCTTGAGGTCGAACCCAACGATCTGCACGAAGACGGCGACCCAGAGAAGGTGGATGGCCAGGTCCTTGCCGAGGGGCTCGTGGGCGGCAAAGGCGGCGAACCCGACCGCCCCGAGGATCGGAGAGAGGACCCACTCCAGCCACGACCAGCTGTAGCGTTCCTCGGGCCACGGCTCGGCGCGCGGCGGCGCCTCCCCCGCCTCGGCGGCCGAGAGCGTCGCGGCGGCCACGTCACGCTCGTAGGCGTCGCGGTCCTCCCGGTCCTCCGCCTCGAGCCGCTCGACCTTCTCGAGGATCACCGACAACCAGCCGGCACCGAGCCCCACGACGGCACCCACGGGAGCGGCGACCGCTGCCGCGGCGGCGCTCACGGGCCCAGCTCCTCCTCGAGCGCGCGCCGCGCAGCGGCGTAGGGGACGTCGTCGTCACCGGTCCAGCGCCGGAAGCTCAACATGCCCTGGTGGAGCAGCATGTCGACGCCGTCGCAGCTGCGCAGCCCCACCTCCGCGGCCGCCGCCACGACGTCGACGGGACGCGGGCGGTAGCGCACGTCGGCGACCGTACACGACGCCTGCAGGCGCGCGGGAGTGAACGGCATGTCGGACAGGCCGGCGGAGGTCGCGTTGACGACGATGTCGGCCGTTGCGATGAGGCGCTCGAGATAGTCCTCATCCCACAGTCCGACGGCGATGTCGGCGGTGACGCCGGCGGCCGCGAGCGTGTCGATGAGCGCGCGTGCCGCGTTGATGCGCCGAGCCACAACAGTGGTGCGCTCCACGGGCACGCGTGTCAGCGCCAGTACGATCGCAGCAGCCGCGCCACCGGCGCCGACCACGAGCGCCCGGCTGCCGGCCACCGGCCACAACCCGTGCGCGCTCAACGCCAGCTCAAAACCGGCGGCGTCCGTGTTGGCGCCGAGCAGGCGACTGTCGGACGTCACCGTCAGGGTGTTGACGGCACCGGTGAGCTGGGCGTCACCCTCCAGCTCGTCGCACGCCGCCGCCAGCGCCAGCTTGTACGGAGCGGTGACGTTGGCGCCGCGCCAGCGTCCGGAGCGCAGCTCGTGCAACACGCCTGGAAGCTGCGGCGGCGCGACGCTGACGAGCTCGTACGTGCCAGGGCGGCCGCTGGCGCGAAGCGCGGCCTCCTGCATGGCCCGGCTGGGCGATGAGGCGATGCTCTCGCCGATGAGGCAGAGCGGGAAGTCGTCGTCGCTCAGCACGGCTTGCCGAGGTACTGCTGGATCTGCTGCTCGTGCTGCAGCTCGGTGACGCTGTAGTGGTTATGACCGCTGCAGTCGGAGATGAAGAAGAGATATGGCGTCGTCGCAGGGTGGGCGGCAGCGGTGATGCTGCTCACCCCCGGATTGCTGATCGGCGTCGGCGGCAGCCCGGCATGGATGTACGTGTTGTACGGCGTGTCCGTGGCCAGCTGTTTGGCTGTGAGCGCGCCACCGCTGAGACCGAGGCCGTACGTCACGGTGGAATCGAGCTGCAACAGCTGGCCGTTGGCGAGGCGGTCGTCGACCACCCCCGCGACGAGCGGCCGGTCGGCGTCGAACTTGGCCTCGCGCTCGGCGATCGACGCCACCGTAAGGGTGGAGTACAGCTGCTGCGGCGAGAGCCCCTGCAGTAAAGGCATCGCCTTGTTGGCGAAGTCGGCGAGCTGCATCTGCACGATGTCGTGCGCGGTGGAGTGGTCGGGAATCGCATACGTGTCGGGAAACAGGAACCCCTCCAGCGAGGCCCCCGCCGGGCGCCCGACGAGGAACGGCTCGCTGAACGTGCCGGTGCGCACCTCCGCGAGGTACTGGTCGGCGCTGATGCCGATGCCGGCGGCCGCGACTCGAGCAGCCATCTGTCCTGCGGTCAGTCCCTCGGTGAGCAGTAAGTGGTGCGTGCCGACTTGGGGCGCGCCCTCGAGACGTTGCACGATGTAGCTGGAGCTCATGGCGTCGTCGAGGACGAAGTTGCCCGCCACCAGGCGCGGCTCGAGGCCTTGCAGGCGCGCGAACCAGCCGAACCAGAAGGTGCTGCGGATCAAGCCGTGGGCGGCGAGGTCGGCGACAAGAGGATCGAGCGTCTCGCCACTATGCACGGTGATGGTCACCGGGGCGCCGGCGGTTGCCGTCGGGGGGTCCAGCTGGCTGCGTCCGTACAGCAGCGTGCCGCCCACGATGACCACGAGGAGGACGAGGACGGCGACGATCGCGAAGACGCGGCCGCTGCGTCCGTGCTGGCCGCGCCTCACCGCCGTAGGAGTGTGTTGGCGCGATAGTCCAGCCAGCTCTGCAGAAGCAGGGTCGCGGCCACAGCGTCGACCGAGCGCCGCCGCTGGGCGCGACGCTGCCCCGCGGCGATGAGACTGCGCTCGGCGGCGGCGGTGGTGAAGCGCTCGTCCCACATCTCCACCGGCAGCCCGGTTCGCTTGTGCAGCTGGTCGGCCACCGCACGAGCGTCGGCCGCCGACTCGCCCTCGCTGCCGTCGAGCCGGCGCGGCAGACCGACCACGATGCACGCCGGCAGCCTCTCCTCGACCACCTCCCTCACCTCGCGCCACAGCCGGGCGGCGGGTTGGCGCGGCACGGTGCGGAGCGGGGTGGCGATGACACCGGTCTCATCGCTGCCGGCCAGGCCGACACGCACCGTGCCCACGTCGACCCCCAGCGCAGGCGTGATCACGGACCAGTGGACTCGTCGATCTCGATCCGGCTGGCGAAGAAGGGCAGCCAGAAGAAGGGGATCGGTGACTGCGACACGGTGACGTTCTTCACGTGGTTGAGACGGTGCTCAATGATGCTGCGCGCGTCGCCGGGGCTGTGGCCGGTGAGCTGGCCCTTGAGCGCGCCAATGTCGATCGCCGGCCGCGAGAAGCTGGTGCACTGCACGCTGAGCACCACGGTGCCGTCGTCGGCGGCCTGGGTGACCGCGGTCTTGGTGCAGTTGATGGCGTCGGTGGCGAGCGTGTCACCCTGGGCAACCTGCTGCTGCAGGTCGGCCTTGGCGGCGGCGGTGACGTCGGTCGGGTTGTACGCGGCAGCCTTGCCGTGGCACGCGACGGTGATCTGTGCTGTCCCGAACACGGCGTTGACGGCGGGCAGCGGCGGCGTCGCCGCGCAGGCCACGGTCACCCCGTTGCCGCCCGGGTCCTTGGCGAGCGTCTTGCCGCCGGCCTTGTTCTGCATGTCCTGGTTGACCTGGCCGGTCAGGGTCTGCTGGGCGGCCGCCGACTGCTGCGTCCAGCCGCTCACGTCACTCTGGCTGGCCACCGTGTTGGTCTTGGCGTCGGCGCCGCCGGTGGCAGGGTTGGGATTGGTCTCGCTGAGGTCGGTTGCCGTGCAACCCGGGAAGAACGGCGGTCGGGGCGGCGCGGGGCACGGGTTCTGCGGCCACTTGGTGATCGTGTTGGCGCCCACGTTGCCCTTGGCCTCCGCGGTGCCGTCCTGGACGGGCACGGAGTTGTTCGGGGTCACCCCCGCCGGGCAGTTCGCCGGGGTGGTGCCGTTCGGGCCGATGCACACCTGCGTGTCCTGGGTCGCGTAGAAACGGATGGGCGCGGCGTCCTGGGTGTCGAACTCGGTGCTCTTGGGCACGTCGAACTGCGTGCCCTGGGGCAGGGTGGTCGAGAACACCAGGACGGCGTTGGCCGCGGCCGCCGGCACCTGCTGCTTGCCGCTGGGCGTGGCGGTGAACTGCGACGACTGGTCGCTGGTCACCACCGAGGTGACGATATGGTCGGGCTGGCTGCCGTTGGTCGGGTCGGGGCTGCCCTGGATGGTGGGGTTGGCGGTCAGCGGTGTTCCCGTCAGGGTGATGGTGATCTTCGCGGAGGGGGCCACGACGAGGAGCAGGATGAGGCCGAGGATCACCAGGCCGGCCGCCACGAAATACAACGGCCGGCGCCGCCCCGCTAAGGGGCTTCGAGCCGCCGCTGCGGCGCCCATGCCCGCGGCGGTGCGCGCCGGCGGAGGAGGAGGCGGTCCTCCCGGCGGCGCGAACAGCAGGCCGGCTCCGGCGCCCGCCCCGGCGGCGTCCGTCGGACCGTCGGCGCGGTGCGGCCGGATGGTCTGGATGCCGCGTTCGAAGGCGGGGACGGACGCGTACGTCGGCAGGCCGCCGACCCGGGACAGCTCCTGGATGTACGGATCGCCGCTGATCACCGACACGTTCTTGCCGGCGCGGGTGCCCAGCTGACGGAGCAGGCGCACGTTGAGGGGCGTCTGCAGGCCGGTGGTCCCAGGGTTGAGCACCAGGGCGACGTCGGCGTCCGGTGCGTTGCGCACCCGCTCGACGAGGTCGACGATCTCATCGCCCGGCTCGGTGTATATGACCTGGGGCACCGCTACACCTTCATGGTCTTGAGGACGCGTCGCATCAGGCCGCCGAGGGGCTGGTCGGCCTCGTCCTCCAGCGAGATGGCGTGGTGGGCCAGCCCCATGGGCGTGACGTCCTGGCTCCCCACCAAAAGCCCGGTGCTGTCGAAGACGCGCAGCACGTCATCAGGACTGAGCACCCGGACGGACGGCGCGTGCGGCAGAGGAAGGCTTTCCGCCCAGTCCATCTGGCCGAGTTGTTCGGCCACCTCCGGCAAAGAGGCTCCGCCGCCCGCCAGGCAGATGGTGGTCGGCAGCGACTCACCGCCGGCGAGCTCCTCGAGCGTCAGCGCCACGCCCTGGGCGAGCACCTCGGCGGTCGGGGTGAGCGCCTGGCGCGCCAGGGCGCGCTGCTCGGGGGCGAGCCGGCCCTCGCCATGCGAGAGCTTGTAGCGCTCTGCCTCGCCCATCGAGATCTGCAACTCCCCGGCCAGCCTCTTGGTGAACGAGCGGCCGCCGAGCGCGAACATGCGCGTGGCCTCGATGCCGCCGTTGCGAACCAATGCCACGTCGGTGGTGCCGCCGCCGACGTCGATGAAGATCGCGCCGCGCGCCTCGATGTCCTCGGTGTTGCAGCCGCGTGCCAGCGCGTACGGCTCGGCGACCGTGGCCACCACCTCGAGGTCGAGCTCTTGGGCGATCGTCTGCAGGGCGCCGATGTGGTGGAGGGGCGCGAAGGTGTTGAAGACGGTGATGTCGACGACGTTGCCCTGGAAGTCGACGGGGTTGCTCACCGCGTAGCCGTCGATGCGCACCGAGGTGATGGTGCTGTGCACCAGTTTGACGTTGACCTCCGCAACCCCGAGCTCGTGCGACATCTGCCGCACCGCCTCCTTGAGCGCGCGTCGCTGCACGGCCTGCAGCGCGGCGGCGAGGTCGGCCTGGGTGATCCGTGCTTGTGGCTGCGGCCGCGGCATGGTCATGGTGGTGCTGAAGCCACGCACCTGTTCGCCGGCGATGCCCATCACCGCCTGCCCGGGCACCACCTCGCACATGTCCTCTGCTTCGGTGAGCGCGCGGTCGCAGTTGTCGATGACCGACTGGATGTCGGCCACCGCGCCGCCTTGCATGTCGGTGAGCTGCTGGCGGATCCTTGAGGCGCCGATGACGATCCCCTTGTCGTCCTCGCGCTTGATCACAAGCGCCTTGACGAACTCGGTGCCGATGTCGAGCACGGTGTAGTGCGTGTTGAACTCGGCGCGGCGGCGCAGCAGCGAGAACTTGCGCTTGCTCATCAGCTCCTGCCACCCGCTTCGCGAACCGTGTTCCTGATCAGCGTGAGCGCCTCGTCGCGCTTGGCCGCGTCCTTGACCGCACCCTGCGCAAAGTCAGGCCGACCTCCGCCGCGGCCGCCCATCACCTCGGCAGCGCTGCGCACCAGGTCACCGGCCTTCACCCCAGCTTGCTGCGCCGTCCGACCGACCTTCACTGCGAACATCGTGGGGCCGAGGACGGCGGCAACGCCGTCAGCGTCGAGCTGCTCGGCGAAGAGCCTGTCCGTGACGTCGACGATCGTGGTGGCGTCGGCGTCAGCGTCGACGAGCCAGTCCGCGTAGCGCAGGTCGCCGAACGTCCGGATGGTGGGTTGCCCCGAGGCTCCGTCCGTGCCCCCATGCCCCAACGGCGACACCGTTCTGCGCTTGGCCTGCTCGAGCTCCTTGCGCGTGGTCTTGAGCTGCTCCTGCAGGATCGCGACCCGCTGGGGCACCTCGCTGGGACGTGCGCGCAGCTCGCGCGCCGTAGCCAGCAGGGAGGTTGAGGTTTCACGCCAGCGGCGTTCGGCAGCCGCGCCGACGACCATCTCGATGCGGCGCACCCCCTGGCCGATGCTGCTCTCCGAGACGATGATGGCCGCGCCGACCTCACCGGAGCGATTCACGTGGGTGCCGCCGCAGAGCTCGCGCGACCAGCCGCCGAAGTCGACGACCCGCACCTTCTCCGTGTACTTCTCGTCGAGAAGCGCGATCGCCCCGCTGGCCCGCGCCGCGGGGAGAGACATCACGTCCACGCTGCGCTGCAGGTCGGCGCGGACGTGGTGGTTGACCCGCGCCTCGATGTCGTGCAGCTCGTCGGGGGTGAGGCCGCGGCTGAAAGAGAAATCGAAGGTGGTGTGGTCGGGACCGACGAAGGAGCCGCGTTGCACCACGCCGCTGCCGAGCACCTCGCGCAGCGCCTGGTTGAGGAAGTGCGTCGCGCTGTGGTGGCGGGCGACCTGGGCGCGGCGCTCGGCGTCGACGACGGCGCGGACCGTGACACCGGTGGCGAGCGTCCCCTCCTCCACCCGGACGGTGTGGACGCGCGCCGTGCCCGCGCGCGTCGTGTCGAGGACGCGGGCGCGGCCGCCGTCGAACAGCAGGTCGCCTGTGTCACCCACCTGGCCGCCGGCCTCCGCGTAGAACGGGCTGCGGTCGAGGATGACCCCGTCCTCGGCTCCTGCGGGGAGCAGCTCGTGGGCTTCCTCCCCGCCGATGCGAAGCACCGCGGCGGGTGTCTCGAGGACGTCGTAGCCGACGAACACTGTGTCGGGCAGCTGCGGGCCACCCTCGAAGCCGACGCGCACCCGCGCCGCCTTGCTGCGCGCCCGCTGCTCCGCCATGGCGGCCTCGAACCCGGTTCGGTCGACGTCGACCCCGCGTTCAGCGGCCATCTCCACGGTCAGCTCGATGGGAAACCCGAAGGTGTCATGGAGCCGGAACGCCTCCTCGCCGGGGATCGTTCCGGAGCCGGAATCGAGCAACCCGGCGAGCCGGTCGGCACCGGCATCGAGCGTGCGCGCGAATGCCTCCTCCTCACTGCGCAGAGTGTTCTCCACCAGGGCGCGGTTCACCACGATCTCCGGGTAGGCGTCGCCCATCGCCTCGACGACGGCCGCGACGCTCGGGGCCAGGCCTCCGCGCAATCCCACCCGCCGCCCGTGGATGGACGCGCGCCGGATGACCCTGCGCAGGACGTAGCCGCGGGCCTCGGTGGCGGGAAGGACGCCGTCGGCGATGAGGAAGGTCGCAGCGCGGACATGGTCAGCGAGCACGCGCAGGCTGGTGGTCCGCTCCGCTGGAGGCGCCGCATCGGCAGCGCGCTGCGCGAAGGAGGCCACGATGCCCGTGAAGATGTCGATCTCGTAGTCGCTGCGGACATCCTGCAGCACGGTCGCCATCCGTTCGAGGCCCATGCCCGTGTCGACGGTCTTCTTGGGCAGCGGGGTCCGTCCGCCGGTCTCGTCCTGGTTGAACTCCATGAGCACCAGGTTCCAGATCTCCACCCAGCGGTCACCGCCGCACTCGTCGTCGGGTCGGCAGTCGGCGCGCCGGCACGAGCAGGGGCCGCCCCAGTCCCAGTAGATCTCGCTGTCGTACCCGCACGGACCGGTTGGGCCGGCCTGCCACCAGTTGTCGGTGAAGCGCGCGATCCGCTCCGCGGGCACGCCGACCTGACGCCAGAAGCGCTCGGACTCACTGTCCTCCGGGTAGATGCTGGGCCACAGCCGATCGCCATCGAGCGCGAAATCCACAGTGAGCAGCTCCCAAGCGAGGCTGATCGCGCCCTCTTTGAAGTACCCCCCGATGGACCAGTTGCCGAGCATCTCGAAGAAGGTGTGGTGGCTCGAATCGCCGACCGCGGCGATGTCGTCGGTGCTCAACCCCTGGCCGCGGAAGCACTTCTGGCACGACGCCAGGAGCGGGTTCGGCGGGGGCACCTCGCCGGTGATGTACGGCTTGAGCGGCACCATCCCGGCCACGGTGAACAGCAGGGACGGATCGTCGTGGGTGATCAGCGAGGCGCTCGCCAGACGATGGTGTCCGTGGTGTTCGAAGTAGCTGAGAAAGCGTTCCCGGATCTCGTTGGTGCGCAAACGCCCGTCCAATGTGGGGCCCGCGGGCGCGAGCCGATGACTGCGCGGAATCGGCGCAATTGTAGCCGCTCACCGCTGCAGCGCCCGTTCAGCCGATCAGACGAGAGCCACGTCCCCCATCTCGCGACGGAGGTGCTCGACGGCCGCGCGTTGCAGCCTCGAGACGTGCATCTGGGAGATGCCGAGGCGCCTGGCGACCTCGGTCTGAGGCAGCTCCTCCACGAAGCGCAGCGCCATGATCTCGCGCTCGCGCGGGTTGAGGTGGGCCATCGCCTGCTCGAGCAGGGAGCGCATCTCCACCCGGTCGAGGTTGCTGTCCTCGAGGCCCAGCCGATCCCCGAGGGTGATGGCCTCGTCGGCGCGGCCTGCAGGGGCCGCCTCCAGCGAGACGGTGTGCTGTGCCGGCGAGACCTCGAGCGCGGCGAGCACGTCCTCCGGTTCGAGGCCGACGCGCTCACCGATCTCGTTGATGCTCGGGGAGCGTCCCAGCTCGCCGGTGAGCTGCTGGGCGGCCGCGTTGACGCGCAGCAGGTTCTCCTGGAGGCGGCGGGGCACCCGCACCGCCCAGGAGCGGTCGCGGAAGTAGCGGCGAATCTCGCCCATGATCGTCGGGGTCGCGAACGTGCTGAACTCGTTGCCGAGCGAGGGGTCGAAGCGCTCGATGGCGTGGATGAGGCCAAGGAAGCCGACCTGCTCGATGTCCTCGAGCGGCTCGCCGCGGTTGGCGAAGCGACGCGCGATGAAGTGAACGAGGTCCGAGTTCAGCTCGACCAGCTGATCGCGGATGGCGACTTCGCGGGTGTCGCGGTACTCCTGGAGCAGCCGGCGTACGAGGTCGCGACGCTCGCTCGGCGCGGGCTTGGGGATCGTCCGGGCCGGCTGCGCTCCCGTCGCCCCGTCGTCGCGGGGCACCGAGCTCACGAAGCTCTGTATTTCGTCAGCCGGACCCGCAGACCACCGGTGCGCTCGTCGACCCGATAGCTGTGGTCGTCGACGAACAGCCCCATGAGCCGCAGCGCCAGGTCGGTGGCGGCGGCCACCTCCTGCTGCTCCCGCTCGACCGCCTTGACCGCCTGCTGCCGTTGTGCGGCCGCCGCGTCGGCGAGCGCCTGGCGAGTGCAGCTGCTCTGCACCTGGACCTCGAGGCGCGCGCCCTCGACGGCGAAGGTGAGACGGATCTGGCCCACCCCCAGCCCACCCGCACGATCGGCGCAGGAGATGGCGTTCTCGCAGGCCTGGGCGACGGCGATGGTCAGGTCGTGCACAGCCTCGACGTCGAACCCCGCCACCGCGGCGAAGGCCGAGGCGGCGCGCTTGGCGACGACGATGTACGCGGGATCGGCGGGCAGACGAAGCTCAGACGTGGTCCGTGTCATCCTGCTTGTGAAATACCCCTTGTCAGCGTTGGTCAAACGGTTCGACTGTCGTCGGCAGATTCATACAGCAGCTCCCCCGCTGCCTGGCGTCCCTCGGCGATGCCCGCGTCAATGTCCTCGGCCAGCTTGCGCGAGCGCTGCCGATCATTGGCACGCCAGTAGACGATCGCGCCGGCCAGGGCGGCGGCGGCGAGCAGCGAGGAAGCGCGCAGGGGAAGGCGCAGGACGGCGCTCCATGTGGTGGTCTGGCGGGATTATCGGCGACCCAGACGGCGGGGGGCGGCGAGGACCAGGCCGCCCGCCTCGGCGATGGCGATGCCGACCACGTCCGCGATCGGGTGAACACTGCCCAGCGAGGGGCCCCCGTGACCGCCCAGGGCGACCAGCTCGGCGCCGAGCAGTCCCACCCCGGCGCAGACTAGGGCGACGACGTAATTGCCGCGGCCGGGGAAGACCAGCCTGGTCAGCTGAGCTCCGATGGCGGCGATCAGCACGGCAAGGATGATGCCCGGGCTCACGGGCAGCAGCCTAAAGAACTAGCACCCGCCGGCCGCGCCCTCCCGGGACTGAGCCCGAGTAACCAGGTGGGATCCCGCACGTCGCCTTCCCCCCTCCCCTCGCACGACGCGGAGGCCCGGGGTCCGGCGAGCGATCTGAGGTTCCCGATGCGTTTGATGTTGGTCCAGCCGCATGTGGATGGCTGCGACCAGCTGGGTGCCGTGGACGATCCTACCGCAGGGTCCCGCGGCTCAACCCTCACCACCGTGTGACGGTTCGATTCGCAGCGCGGGAGCCGCGGGGCGCAGTTGCAGTCCGAGGTCGCTGAGCTGCGCCTCCTCGACGGGGGCGGGCGCGCCGGTCATCGGCTCCTGCGCCTGCTGGTTCTTGGGGAAGGCGATCACGTCGCGGATGTTCTCCTCGCCCAGTCCTTCCATGAGCAGCCGCTCGATGCCGGCGGCGAACCCCCCGTGGGGCGGGACCCCGTACTGGAACGCCTCGAGGAGGAACCCGAACTTCCGCTCCGCCTCCTCGGCGCCGATCCCCATCGCGGCAAAGACGCGTTCCTGGATGGTGGGGTCGGTGATGCGGATGCTGCCGCTGCCGATCTCGCGGCCGTTGAGCACGATGTCGTAGGCGCGCGAGCGGATCCGCAGCGGGTCGCTCTCGAGCAGGCCGAGGTCGTCGCGGTGCAGCATCGTGAACGGGTGGTGCAGCGGGGTGACCTGGCCCGCGTCCTCGCCGCGCTCGAACATCGGGAACTCGGTGACCCAGATCATCGCCAGCGCGTCGGGGTCGGCCAGTGAGCGCTCGCGCGCGAGGTGGTTACGCAGCGCGCCGAGCGCCGCGGCGACCACGGCGGGCTGGTCGGCGACCATGAGCACCGCGTCACCGACCTGCGCACCGGTGGCGGCACCGATGGCCTCCAGCTCGTCGGCGCTGAAGAACTTGACGATGCCGCCCTGCCAGCCGTCATCGCGACGCCACAGGTAAGCGAGCCCGCGTGCCTTGAAGGTCTTGGCGACGTCGAGGAGGCGACCCTCGATGTCGCCCCGGGTGAGGTCGGCGCCACCGGGCACGGCGATTCCCTTGACCACCCCGCCCCCGGCCAGCGCATCGGCAAACACCCGGAAGCCGGTGCCGCGCAACGGCTCGGAGAGGTCGTGCAGCTCCATGCCGAAACGCATGTCCGGCTTGTCGACGCCGAAGCGCGCCATCGCCTCGTGCCAGGTGATGCGTGGGAACGGCGTGCTGATGGTCCCCCGGAAGCCAGCTGACATCCAGGCTGTCGAGATCGCCCGCTCCAGGACGGTGAAGACGTCCTCCTCGTCGATGAACGACATCTCCAGGTCCAGCTGGGTGAACTCCGGCTGGCGGTCGGCACGCAGATCCTCGTCGCGCATACAGCGCGCGATCTGGAAGTAGCGGTCGAGCCCGGCGACCATGCAGAGCTGCTTGTAGAGCTGCGGCGACTGCGGCAGCGCGTAGAAGCTGCCGTGCTGAAGGCGGCTCGGCACCAGGTAGTCACGCGCACCCTCGGGGGTGGCGCGAATCATCATCGGCGTCTCGATCTCGGTGAAACCCAGCTCTCCCATCACCTCGCGCAGAGCCGCGATGAAGCGGGCCCGGCAACGCAGGTTGCGCTGCAGGCGCGAGCGGCGCAGGTCGAGGTAGCGGTGGCGCAGGCGCAGTGACTCCTCGACCTCGGTCTCCTCGTTGACCGGGAACGGCGGCGTGCTTGCCACCGACAGCACCTCGCAGTCGTCGGCGTACAGCTCCACCTCACCCGTATCGCGACGCGGGTTGACGTTCTGCGGCTCGCGCGCCCGCAGCAGTCCGTGCACGCGCATCACGTACTCGAGGCGCACGCCGTGCGCGCTGCGACGTGCCTCCGGCGCGGTCTCGGGGTTGATGACCACCTGGAGGATGCCGCTGTGGTCACGGAGGTCGAGGAAGATCAGGCCTCCGTGGTCGCGGCGCCGGTCGACCCAGCCGTACACCGTCATTTCTGTGCCGGCGGCGCCGGCCCGGGGGACGCCGCAACCGGTGCGTTTGGTGCTCACGCGGTCGGTCCCTGGGCGGCCTGGAGGAGCTCTGCCGACACCGCGTCGAGCACGGTGTCGGCGCTGACCACCTGCTGCACGCCGGTGCGCAGGTTGCGCAGCACCAGCCCTTCGTCCAGCCCGACGAGCAGAGCCAGCAGCGCGCCCAGACGATCCGCGTCGCGCAGCTTTTTCTCGAGCCGGCGGTCGGTGAGGTCGGCGACGACGGAGGTCCGATTGCGCAGTTCCCGCGCCAGGCGGCGCCCCTCCGCGGCCGATGCGCCTCCCGTGGTGCAGATCACCAGCTGCGCTGGCGGCTGCGGCGCGGGGGCGACACCCTGGTCGGCGGCCACCGTGAGCAGGCGCTCGATGCCGAGCGCGTAGCCCACACCGGGCGTCGCCGCGAAACCGAGCTCATCGGCGAGCCCGTCATAGCGGCCGCCGCCGCCGAGCGCGTTCTGCGCACCCTGGAGCGACCGGTGCCAGAACTCGAAGGCGGTGTGGGCGTAGTAGTCGAGGCCGCGCACCAGTCGCTGGTTACGCGTGTAGGGGATGCCCGCGTCGTCGAGATGGCGTGCGACCGAGTCGAAGTACTCGCGACTTGCCTCGCTGAGGTGGTCGCCGATCAGCGGAGCGTTCTCATTGTATTTGGCGTCCTTCTTGCAATCGAGCAGGCGGAGGGGGTTGACGTCGAGACGGCGCTGGCAATCCTCGCAGAGCGATTCCCGCAGCGGTGTGTAGTACGCCACCAACGCCGCGCGGTAGCGGAGCCGGTCGTCACTGTCGCCGAGCGAGTTCAGCTGCAGCTCGACGCCGTCGATGCGCAGTTCGGCCATGAATCGCCACGCCACTTCGATCACCTCGGCGTCGTAGCAGGGATCGCGCTCACCGATCACCTCGACGCCGACCTGGTGAAACTCGCGCTGGCGGCCCGCCTGGGGACGGTCGTAGCGGAACATCGCCATGGCGTAGTACACACGCACGGGCCGACGCTGCTGTTCGAGGTGTGCTCCGAGCACAGCCCGCAGAACCGGCGCCGTTCCCTCGGGTCGTAGGGTCATCGAACGCCCGCCGCGGTCGACGAAGGTGTACATCTCCTTGTCGACGATGTCGGTGCCGGAGCCCACACCACGAGCGAACAGCTCGGTGGCCTCGAACACCGGCGTGTCGATCAGCTGGTACCCGTGGCGCCCGGCGACCGCAGCGTGCGTCTCGAGGAACCACCGCCAGGCAGGCGCCTCGGCAGGCAGCAGGTCCCGCGTTCCACGGGGCGGCGCGATGGGGCTCATGGCCGCCCGAGTGTACCGGCGGGCCTACGCCTGCCACCCCGCTCCCGACTCAGACGGACTCGCGCGCCACGGTGTGAACATCACGGACCGCTTCGAGGCGCTCCAGCAGCCGGCTGAGCTGGGTGAGGTTGGCGATCTCCACGATGGTCGAGATCACCGCGGTGCGATCGTCGTAGACCTGCACGTCAGCCCCGGAGAGGTTGATCTTGGACTCGGCGATGACTGCGGCGATGTCGCGGAGCAGACCGGTGCGGTCCCAGGCCTCGATCTTGATGTTGACGGGGTACACCTGGTTGTTGCCGCGCTCCCACTCCACCTCGACGATGCGGTCCGGGTCGGCAGCGTTGCGGACGTTGACGCAGTCGGCGCGGTGCACCGTCACGCCCTTGCCGCGGGTGATGTAGCCGCGGACGGAATCACCTGAGAGCGGCTTGCAGCACTGCGCCAGGGTGGTGAGCATGTCGCTCATGCCGTGGACGCGCACGTGACCGTTGGTGCTCGGGCCCGTGCTGGTGAGCGGGATGCCCAGGACGGTGGTCTCGCTGGCCTGGTCGGGCGACTCCCTGTCGCTGTAGCGCAGCACCACACCGCGCGCGCTGACATCGCCGTAGCCGACCGCCGCCAGGAAGTCGTCGATGGTGTTGAACTTGAAGTCCTCGGCGAGCTCGAGGAGGCGATCCTCCTTGAGCGACGTCAGTGACTGCTGGCGCAGCCGGCGGAACTCCTTGTCGAGCTGCTCACGGCCCTTCTGGACGTTCTCCTCGCGGCGCTCCTTCTTGAACCAGCTGCGGATCTTCTCGCGGGCGCTGCTGGTCTTGACGAAGTTGAGCCAGTCGCGGCTCGGCGCATGCGCGCCCTTGGTGGTGAGCACCTCGACGATGTCGCCGTTCTCCAGCTTGTAGTCGAGCGGCACCATCCGGCTGTTCACCTTGGCGCCGATGCAGTGGTGGCCGACGTCGGTGTGGACGCGGTACGCGAAGTCGACCGGCGTGCTGCCCATCGGCAACGACCGAACGTCCCCTTTGGGGGTGAAAACGAAGACCTCGTCCTGGAAGATGTCGACCTTGACGGTGTCGACGAAGGCCTCGGCGTCGAGCACCTCCTTCTGCCAGTCCATGAGCAGCCGCAGCCAGCCATAGCGCTCGTCGAAGCGCGTCTTCTGAGCGCCCTCCTTGTAGTGCCAGTGGGAGGCGATGCCGTACTCCGCGGTGCTGTGCATCTCCTGGGTGCGGATCTGCACCTCCATGGGCTCGCCGGTGTGCGACACCACGGTGGTGTGCAGCGACTGGTAGCCGTTGCCCTTGGGCATGGCGATGTAATCCTTGAACCGCCCCGGGATCGGCTTCCAGAGCGAATGGACGGTGCCCAGCGCCCCGTAGCAGTCCTTGATGCTGTCGACCATGATGCGCAGCGCGATCAGGTCGTAGATCTCATCGAACTCCTTGTGGGTACGCTCCATCTTGTCGTGGATGCTGAAGATGTGCTTGGGCCGCCCGGAGATCTCCGCGGCGATGCCGAGGCGTTCGAACTCCCTCTGCAGGATCTCGGTGACGTCCTTGATGAAGCTGGCCCGCTCCTCGGCTGCCTTGCTCACCTTGGCGGCGACGGCGTGGTAGTTATCCGGATCGAGCTGCGCAAAGGCAAGGTCCTCGAGCTCGCCCTTGATCTGCCAGATGCCGAGCCGATGAGCCAGGGGCGCGTAGATGTCGAGCGTCTCGCGGGAGATGCGCAGGCGCCGCTCCTCGTTGTGAGCGCCGACGGTGCGCATGTTGTGGAGGCGGTCGCCAAGCTTGATGAGCACCACTCGGATGTCCTCGGACATGGCCACCAGCATCTTGCGGATGTTCTCGGCCTGCGCCTGCTCACGGGTGTGGACGTGGATCTTGCCGAGCTTCGTGACTCCGTCAACCAGCTTGGCCACATGGCCACCGAACTGCTCGCTGAGCTGCTCGCGGGTCACCTCGGTGTCCTCGACTGTGTCGTGGAGTAGCGCGGCCACCAGTGTGTCGCTGTCGAGGCCGAGGTCGGCGAGGATTCCGGCGACGGCGACGGGGTGGGTGACGTACGGCTCACCGCTCAAGCGCGACTGCCCCTGGTGGGCGCCTTCGGCCAGGGTGTAGGCGCGGCGCAGCACCTCTCGCTCCTCCTCACGGAGATACGAGGCCTTGGAAATGAGTTCGTCGATCGCCATCTCCCTGACCATGCTACCCCCGATCAGGCAAAATTCGAACTCCGCTGCGCCCTGTCCGGCTCCCGTGATCAGTAGGCGCGCGCCATCAGCGCGACGTCGTCCGCCGGCCGGCCACATGCCAGGCACGGCGCCCCGTCGGCGCTTCGGTCGGCGCGCAGGATGCGGACGGTCAGCGCGTGCACCGCGCCCTTGACGGCCGTCTCGCACTCCGCGCGGTTGCAGAACGGCCCGCTGGCGAACATCGGCTCCTCCGCGAACGCCGCCACCAGCTCGTCCATCGATGCGACGTCGACACTGCGCTCGTCGAGAAGCCGCTGGGCGCGGGCGCGCGTGGCCAGCTGGGCCTCGTCGAGCAGTCCCTGCAGCCGGGCGCCCAGGCCTTGCAGCGGCACCTGGCTCTGCTCACCGTCGACCCGACGAACCACGGTGACGTTGCCGTCGGCGAGGTCCTTGGCGCCGACGGTGATGCGCAGGGGGATTCCGCGCAGCTCCCAGTGGGCGAACTTCTCTCCGGGGCGCATGCCCTCGCGCCGGTCGACGCGCATGCGCACGTCGGTGCCCGCCTCGCGCTCGAGCTGCGCGCACGCCTCCTCGACGAGCCGCATTGCCTCCTCGTCGTTGCTGCGTGCGATCGGCACGACCACCACCTGGGTGGGCGCTACGCGGGGCGGAACGACCAGGCCCGCCTCATCGCCGTGGGCCATGATCAGGCCGCCGATGATCCTCGTCGACAGGCCCCACGACGTCTGAAAGGGATGCTGCAGGGTGTTGTCCCTGTCGCTGTAGCTGATCCCGTAGGCAGTGGTGAAATTCTGCGCGAGGTGATGCGAGGTGCCGGCCTGCAGCGCCCAGCCGTCGGACATCATCGCCTCGATGCTCAGCGTGTAGCGCGCCCCGGCGAACTTCTCGGACTCCGTCTTGCGCCCCTTGATGACCGGGATGGCCAGCCACTCCTCCGCGAGCTCCCGGTAGCACTCCAGCATGGTGTCCACCTCAGCCGCCGCCTCCTCGTCGGTGGCGTGGAAGGTGTGGCCCTCCTGCCAGAGGAACTCCGTGGTGCGCAGGAACAGCCGCGTCCGCTTCTCCCAGCGGCAGACGTTCACCCACTGGTTGATCAGCACGGGGAGGTCGCGCCAGGAGTGGATCCAGTCCGCGTACATCGAGCAGATGATGGTTTCGCTGGTGGGACGGATCGCCAGGCGCTCCTCGAGCTCCTTGTCGCCGCCGTGGGTGACCCAGGCCACCTCGGGAGCGAAGCCCTCGACGTGCTCCGCCTCCTTGGCGAGGTAGCTCTCCGGGATGAAGAGCGGGAAGTACATGTTCTCGTGGCCGGTCCGCTTGATCATGCCGTCGAGCGCATCGCGGGTGCGCTCCCACAGCGCGAAGCCGTAGGGGCGGATCACCATGCAGCCGCGCACCGGCGTGTAGTCGGCCAGCTCGGCGCGGCGCACGACGTCGACGTACCAGCGGTCGAAGTCCTCGCTCTTGGACGCGATCTGCTTGGGGCTGTGCTCTCTGGCCATGGCGGCCGAGTATAGGGTCGGCTTCGCAACCGGCTCCCCCGCTGGTCTGCGCGGAGGAGCCGGCTGCTGCGCCGTGGGGACTAGTGCGACCCCAGGTAGGCTCCGAACGCCGTCAGGGTGTCGCCGTACGTGGCGCGGTCAGAGGCCTTGATAGCGAGACCGTTGGTGTCGGTGAACTTGGTCTCCGACGTCCAGCACAGTCCGTTGGCCGCGTCCTTCTGGGCGACGAAGTTGAAGGCCGCGTCGAGCGCGGTCGGGAACGCCCCCGTGGTCAGGCTGAGGTAGTCGGTGAGCTCGGTGCCGGTGTACTGCCAGATCATGTCGACCGTGCCGGCGCTAAGCGCCTGACCGAGCGCCTTGTCCTTAGCCTGGAAGGTGTCATCCACGGTGAAGTTGTGCGCTTCGAGGACCAGCTTGGTCATGGCACCGAGCAGCTGCTCCTCGGCAAAACCCTTGACTCCGACGGTGACGTGGGCTCCACCGCCATCGGCGCCGGAGGCCGTCGCGCAGCCGCTGCCACTGCCATTGGTGCCGCCACCGCCGGCGTAGCTGGAAGCCAGGAACCCGTTCGAGGTCAACCACGCCTTGGCCACGTCAGCGACCTTCTGGCTCTGCACCTCGACCATGCTGTTGAGGGAGACCATCGTCGCGATGTCCAGCTTGGCCGCCACCGGCGCCATCAGGTTGGCGATGGCCGGATGCGCCGTCAGCACGCTGGCGCGCACCACCAACCCGGCGTTGTCGGGCGGGAAGAGGTTCTTGTCGTCCTTGAGGACGTAGAGGTTGTTGGCCTGGATCGCGGAGTCGGTGGTGAACACCTCGCCGACGTTGCACTGCCCGTTGGCGATGCTCTTCTCGGCGGTGCTGCCGACGTCCGCGTAGGTCGGCTTGCCATACGCGGAGCTGTAGGTTGCCTTGAGGCCGGGGAGACCGTCAGGGCGGGTGCGGAACTCGGAGAGGATGCAGACCTTGATCGAGGACGCGCTCGGACCGCTCCCTGCCCCGCCCGTGGTCGTGGTGTTGTTGCTGCTACCGCACGACACCAGTGCCCCCGGCACGACGACGAGCAGCGCGGCGATGGCGTTTCGCTTCATAGCGGTCAGTCCTCCTTACCCTCTGACGTGTCGCGGAACAGCAATACGCTCCACCAATGAAAGCGCCCAATCGGCGAGTAGCGCGAGGGTCGCCACCATGACAGCCCCCACGAAGATGATGCGGTTGGAGATGTTGATGCCGGACGCAATCACGTCACCGAGTCCCCCTCCTCCAATGAAGTTGCCGAGTGTAGCGGTACCGATGATCAGCACGAGAGACGTGCGCAACCCGGCGAAAATGAGTGGCGAGGCGAGCGGCAGTTGGACGCGGTACATCGCCTGCCAGCGCGTCATTCCCATGCCGCGTGCCGCTTCCACCGCTGCCGGGTCGACTCCCTGGATGCCGGCAACCGTGTTGCGCAAGACGGGCAACGCACCGTACGCGATCAGCGCGATGATGGTCGGCTCGGTACCGAGCCCGAGAAGTGCGTAGAGCAGTACCAGGATGCCGATGCCGGGCACGGCCTGTCCCAGGTTGGCGAGAAGGAACACCGGCACGCGCACGGCGCGTCCCGCGGTGGCGATGAGAATCCCGACCGGCACGACGACGGCCGCCACGATCCCGAACGAGACCCCGGACAGGTACACGTGCTCGACCAGCCGCGTGGTCAGGAAGTCCTGGTTGAGCACCTGGTCGTCGTACCGGTAGCCGCTGATCGTCTGGTACACGGCAAACGAGATGGCCAGCCCGACCGCGACCGCGATCGGAATCGTGAAGATACGCGCGCGCGCGAGGTTGAGGCGGTGCTGCGCAGGCGTGGCCACGACAGTGCTCACTGCGATGCCCGCCGGATGACGTCGGCGTCCACGATGCCGAGAACTCTGCCGTCGTCCACCACCTGGACCCGGCCGTCGTGCGCTCGCAACACAGCGTCGAGCGCATCCCGCAGGGTGGCCCCGGCCTCCACTGTCTCGACAGGCGCCTGGCTTCCGTTGGGCGGAGCGAGCGGCACGTCGCGGACCTTGATCAGTGAGAGACGGCGCACCATGCGGCCGTCACCGAGGAAGTCCACCACGAACTCGTTCGCCGGGTGGGCCAGGATCTCCGCCGGGGTCGCGTACTGCTGCAGATGTCCTCCCTGCGAGAACAGCGCGACACGATCCCCGAGCCGGATGGCTTCGTCGATGTCGTGGGTGACGAAGACGATGGTCTTGCGCACCACCTGCTGGAGGCGGAGCAGCTCGTTCTGCAATCGCTCACGCGCGATCGGGTCGATGGCGCCGAAGGGCTCGTCCATCAGCAGGATGTTCGGGTCGATGGCCAGCGCCCGGGCCACGCCGACACGTTGACGCTCTCCACCACTGAGCTCGGCCGGCATCCGCTTGGCGTACTGCGCCGCGGGCAGGTCGACGAGGTCGAGCAGCTCGTTGACGCGCGCGGTGATCCTGGGCTTGTCCCACCCGGCGAGGCGGGGAACCGTGGCCACGTTCTCCGCGACCGTGTAATGGGGGAAGAGGCCGATCTGCTGGATGACGTAGCCGATCGAGCGGCGCAGCTCGTTGACGTCGACGGTGGCGGTGTCGGTGCCATCGATGCTGATGGAGCCGGACGACGCCTCGATGAGCCGGTTGATCATCTTCAGCGACGTCGTCTTGCCACACCCCGACGGGCCGACGAAGATGACGATCTCGCCGGACGGGATCTCCAGCGTGAGCTCCTGCACGGCATCGGAGTCGCCGTAGCGCTTGGTGACGCGGTCGAAGGTGATCACGTCGCCGCCACCGTGACGCGACCCCGCGACAAACCCCGCTGCAGGCCGGCAAGCACGGTGTCGGCGAGGATGCCGATCAGGGCGACTGGGATCACGCCGGCGAGCACCTGCTCGAGGGTTCCCGTGTCGCGCGAGACGGCGGCGAAGATCGGCTGGCCGAGATCGTTGGCGCCAACGGCGGCCCCGACGGTGGCGATGGCGACGATCATCACCGTGCTCTGGCGCAGGCCGCCGAGAATCACAGGCACGGCCAGGGGCAGCTCGACCCGGGTAAGGACCTGCAGCCGGTTCATGCCCATGCCCCGCGCCGCCTCGGTCACTGCCGGGGCGACGGCGAGGATGCCGACCCGGGTGTTGCGCACGATGGGCAGCAGCGCATAGAGGATCAGCCCCACGATCACCGGCGGGTTGCCCAGGCCCAGCCAGATCGACAGCAGTCCGAACAGCGCGAAGCTGGGGATGGTCAGGATGGTGCCGGTGACGGCCAGCGTGAGCACCGCGACTCGGGGCGAGCGTGCTGACGCGATGCCGAGCAGCAGTCCGAGCACTGCGGCCACCGCCACGCAGATGGCCACGATCCGTAGGTGGGTGGCGACCTGGGGCCCGAGCGTGTCCCAATTGTCGGATATGTAGCGAAGGGTGCTCATTGAGAGTCGCCCTCGCTGTGGCGGTTAAGTCCTGAGACCCGCGGGAACCCGCCTGCGCCCGCGAAGTCACATCTTATAGACCATGCCCACCGCGGTTGCCTATCCCCCGAAAGGGTGGTCGTGGTCCTAGACGGTGGACATCGGGAGCGGCTGCATCGTGGCGTCCGCGTCGCCCAGCCCGGTGGGCAGCGGCTCGCCGGCAGCGATGAGCCGCGCGTCCTCGGCCGCGATCGCCTTCAGCTCGACGATGAGCGCCTCGATCAGCTGCTCCTGGGGGAGCGAGGCGATGACCTTGCCGCCGCGATAGAGGATGCCCTTCTGGCGACCACCGGCGATGCCTATGTCCGCGTGCATCCCCTCGCCGGGTCCGTTGACGACGCATCCCATCACCGACACGTTGATGGTGCGGCGCACCTCGCGGAGCGCCTCCTCGACGCGCGCCACCATCGGGAACATGTCGATCTCGAGCCGCCCGCACGTGGGGCAGGCGATGAGGTTGGGGCCGCTGCCCTTCTCGCTGAGGTTCTGGAGGATCTGGCGGCCGACGCGCACCTCGTCCTCGGGCTCGCCCACCAGCGAGACGCGGATGGTGTCGCCGATGCCTTCCGCGAGAAGGATTCCGATACCCATGGCGCTCTTGACGCTGCCGGACTCGATGGGGCCTGCCTCGGTGAGGCCGAGGTGCAGCGGGTAGCGGTTGCCGAGCGCGGCGAACTTCCTGTTGACGGCGATGTTGGTGAGCACGTCACTCGCCTTGAGCGACACCTTGATGTTGCGGAAGTCCAGCTCCTCGAGGATGCGGATGTGGCCGAGGGCTGCCTCGACCATGTGCTCGGCGGTTTCGTCGATGGTGGCCCCGCGGCCTCGGGCGAGGTCCTTGCGCTGCGGGATGCTGCCGCTGTTGACCCCGATCCGGATGGGTACGTCGCGTGCCGCGGCCTCCCTGGCGATGTCGCGAACCTTGGTCGGGTCGGTGATGTTGCCGGGGTTGAGCCGCAGGCAGGCGATGCCCGCCTCGAGCGCGCGCAGCGCCAGCGGCGCGTCGTAATGGACATCGGCGATCACCGGGATCGGCGAGCCCTTGACGATCTCGCGCATGGCCACCCCCGCCTCGGGGGTGTCGCACGTCACGCGGATGATGTCGGCTCCCGCCTTGGCGGCGCGCTCGATCTGCGCAAGAGTGGCCGCGACGTCCTCGGTCTGCGTCTTGGTCATGGTCTGCACCGGGATGGGTGCAGCGCCGCCGACGACAACGCCGCCGACGTTGACAGGAACGGTGGGTCGCCGATTGATCACGCTGCTCATCCGGGCCTGCTCACGTCTCCGATGGTGACATAGATGACGAAGACGACCACGAGCGCAAGGCCCACCGCGTAGATCATCGCCTCGCGACGCGGATCGAGGCGGCGGCGGCGGATCGCCTCGATGAGAATCAGCACCGCCTTGCCGCCGTCCAGGAACGGGATCGGCAGGATGTTGACGAGGCCGAGGTTCATGCTGATAAACGCGATCCAGTACGTCAGCGAGCGGCCGCCCTGGTGCGTCGCCGTCACCGTCTGGCGGACGATGCCAACCGGCCCGGACAGCCCCTGCGGGCCGGTGATGCCCCCGCTCTTGGGGTTGGTGACGAGGTTGGCGAGGTCCTTCACTGTGGTGGTGACGAATGTCGGGATCTGGCCGAAGCCGTCGCCCAGCGCCTGGGGGAGTGCCTCGCCGTCGAAGTTGGGCGAGACGCCCAGGCGCCAGGCCGCCTGGATGGCACCGTCGCCACCACTGCCGTCGCTCACGCCCGACGCCCTGAGGTTGGTGTAGCTCGCCCCGCGCGTGCCGTCGTCGTTGATCACGAACCCAGAGATCAGCGCCGGGGTGCTGCCGGCGAGGAGCTGGGCCGGGTCACCCGCAGAGACGGGCTGGCCGTTGACGGCGGTGACGACGAACTCCAGGCCGACCGGGATGGTGGCGATGGTGCGCACCGCGCCAGCAGTGGCGGTCGGTGCCGGAGTGGCCCCGGGACCCGGGGAGGCTGTGCCCGGCGGCTGGATGCCGTTGACGATGATCAGCGATGGGGCGATCCGCGCGGTGTGCGCGGTGCCCCCGCTCGAATACACCACCGTCATGGGTTGCCCCTGCGCTTTCGCGGTGGCCGCATGCAGGTCGCTGGAGACGTGCGCGGCGGTGTCGTGCCGAATTGGTTGGGCGTCGACGCTGACGATGACGTCGCCGTCGTGCAGGCCGGCGAGCTGCGCGGCCGCTCCCGGCTGGATGTGCGAGGCGTTGGGCCAGGCGAAGATGACCGTGAACAGGAGGCCGGCGAAGATCATGTTGGCGGCGACGCCGGCCATGATCGTGGCCAGCCGCTTGGGGATGGTCGCCCGGTAGAAGTTGCGCTCGCCGGCGTCCGCCTCGCCCTCGAGGCCGAGCATGCCGGCCATGCGCACGTATCCGCCGGCAGGGATGATCCGCAGCGAGTACGTCGTCTCCCCGAGCGTCCTGGCGGCGATGCGGGGGCCGAAGCCCACCGAGAACTCGTCGACGCGAATGCCGCTCAGTTTGGCCACCAGGAAGTGACCGCCCTCGTGGACCAGCACCACCGAGAGCAGCACCAGGATGATCGCGCCGACCACCGCCAGAACGTCGAGGATCACGCCGGGCTGACCACGCTGGCGAGCCGGGCGGTCGCAAAATCTCGCGCCCACGCGTCCGCCTCGAGGATGTCCTCGAGCGACGGCGTCACCACCGCGGGCGCGGAACCGACGGCCTCGGCGACGAGCGGCACGATCCCGTCGTAGCCGATCCGGTGGTCGAGGAAGGCCGCGACCGCCACCTCGTTGGCCGCGTTGAGGGCCGCCGGCGCGACCCCACCTCTCTCCCCCGCTGTCCGGGCCAGGTCAACGGCTGGGAACCGATCGCCGTCGACCGCGAAGAACTCGAGCGGGTGGCCGTCGGTCAGCTGGACGTGCGGAGCGATGCCCGGCAGCCGCTCCCCGTCGGCGATCGCCAGGGCGATGGGAACGCGCATGTCGGGCACGCCGAGCTGGGCGACGACCGCACCGTCGATGAACTCGACGAACGAATGCACGATGCTGCGCGGGTGGATGACCACCCCGATGCGCGGGTACGGCATGTCGAAGAGGAAGTGGGCCTCGATGATCTCCAGGCCCTTGTTCATCATCGTCGCCGAGTCGATGGTGACCTTGGGACCCATGGTCCAGGTGGGATGGCGCAACGCCTCCTCGACGGTGATCTGCGCGAAAGTCGCCGGGTCACGCTCGCGGAACGGCCCTCCGCTGGCCGTCAGGACGAGCCGTCGCACGCTGCCGGCAGCCTCACCACGGAGGCACTGCCAGAGCGCGCTGTGCTCGCTGTCGACGGGGAGGATGCGCGCCCCGGTCGCTGCGGCCCGCGCCTTGACCAGCTCGCCGGCCATCACCAGGACCTCCTTGGTGGCGGTGGCGGTTGTGCGGCCGGCGTCGACCGCGGCCAGGGTGGGGGCCAGGGCGGCCGCGCCGGGGATGGCGACGCAGACCACGTCGCACTCCATCGCCGCCACCTCGCACACGGCGGCCTGCCCCGACCCCATCGTGCCCGGACGGCTGATGGCGGCTGCCGGCGCCAGGACGGCAGAGCGGGCCACCCCGAACCGCTCGACCACGGCGGTGAGGCCGTCGACGTCGCTCCCCGCGGCGGCGCCGACCAGCTCGAAGCGCTCGGGGAACCGCGCGATGACGTCGCAGCACTGGCGCCCGATGGAACCGGTGGCACCGAGGAGGACGACCCGGCGTCGCCGAACCTCCGCAACCGGCGGGATGGTGGTCACACCCTCATTCTCCGCGAACATTCCGCGGCGCAGCCCTCACGCTAGCGAGATGAGCCGGTAGAAGCAGTACACCGCGGGGGCCACAAGCACGATGCTGTCGAGACGGTCGAGGAGGCCGCCGTGGCCCGGGATCAGGTTGCTCGAGTCCTTGGCGCCACCCTGACGCTTCAGGGCCGACTCGGCGAGGTCACCCGCCTGGGCGACGACGGCGACGAGCAGGCCCTCGGCGGCGCCCACCCAGGGGCTGATCCCGAGATATGCCGCGCCAAGGACGGCGGCGATGGCCACAGCGCCCACCAGGCCGGCGACCGCCCCTTCCAGCGACTTCCGCGGGGAGAGCTGGGGGAAGAAGGGGCGACGGCCGAATGCACTACCGACGAGGTATGCGGCGGTGTCGCAGACGATCACCGCGGCCACGGGGACGGCCAGTGCCGCGATGCCGAAGCGGTGGTCGGAGGGACGCCAGGTGAGCAGGGCTACGTAGTAGCCGAGGGAAAAGCCCACGTACACCGCCCCGGCCAGGGCCGCCATCCAACCGCGCCAGCTGGAACCGGTCGCCACCAGGCCCACGATCCCTGCGACCAGGCCGGCGCCAAGGCCGATGTCCAGCGCCGGCGGGGATCCGGGGACCGCGTAGCGGATGGCCAGCCAGACCGTCAGCGGCAGCAACAGCCACAGCGGCGGGCGCGCGTCGAGCCGGGCGGCCAGCCCGGCAAACTCCCAGGCGCCGACGGCGGCCGCGGCTGCGACGACGGCGACGAACAGCGATCCGCCCGCCGCCACCGCGCCGGCGACGAGCACGAGGAGGAGGACGCCGGAGATCCAGCGCACCGCCACGCTGGTGGGGGCGGCAACCGCCGGGGTCGCCGCGACACCGGTCGCCGGGTTCTCCCGGGCGAACGAGGAATCGCTCAGAGCGACGCCGGCGCCACGATCGCCTCCTCCATTCGCCCCGGCGCCTCGGGCACGGCGCCGAAACGACGGTCCCTCCCGGCATAGGCGCCGAGGGCGTGCTCAATGGCGGCGGCGTCGAAATCCGGCCAGAGCGTCTCCGTGACGTAGATCTCGGCGTAGGCCGCCTGCCAGAGCATGAAGTTGCTGATGCGCATCTCACCGGCGGTGCGGACGATGAGGTCGGGGTCGGGCAGTCCGGCGGTGTACAGGGCGCCGGCCAGCGTCTCCGTGTCCAGGGCGGTGAGGTCCACCCCGCGCGAGGCGAGGTCGCGAACCGCCGCGACGATCTCGTGCCGGCCACCGTAGTTGATGGCCACGTTGAGCACGGCGCGGGTGTTTTGGCTGGTCAGCTCCTCAGCGGCCCTGACCTTCTGCTGCAGGCGCGGGCTCAGCTTGCTCCGGTCGCCGATGGCGCGGATCTGGATGCCCTCGGCGTGCATCTCGCCGACCTCGGAATCGATGGTGTCCCCGAACAGCTGCATCAGGGCCGCCACCTCGTGGCGTGGCCGTGACCAATTCTCGGTGCTGAACGCGTAGAGGGTGAGGATGTGCACGCCGGCCGCATGGCAGGCTTCCATGACCGGCCGGATGGTCGCCACGCCGGCGCGATGGCCGGCGGCGCGGGGAAGGTGCCGCCGCCGCGCCCAGCGACCGTTGCCGTCCATGATGATCCCGATGTGGCGGGGCAGCTCCGGCCTGGACGGCTCGGGGATGGCGGCTGGCGCTGGCGGTCGCTGCATGTCTGTGAACTGAACGCCTCGCTCCAGGACGCGGTTTCGGCAGGAGACAGGGCTCGAGGTCAGACCTCGAGGATCTCAGCCTCCTTCTTCTGGGCGAGATCGTCAACTCGGCCGACGAAGCCGTCGGTGATGTGCTGGACGGTGGCGATGTTGCGCTCGATCTCGTCCTTGGAGACGTGGCCCTCCTTCTCGAGCTTGCGCAGATGGTCCACCTCGTCGCGACGGATGTTGCGGACCGCGATGCGAGCCTCCTCGGCGCGCTGCTTGACAAGCTTGGCGAACTCGCGGCGACGATCCTCGGTGAGCTGAGGGATGGCGATGCGGATCACCTGGCCGTCATTGCTCGGGTTGAGCCCGAGCTCGCTCTTCTGCAGCGCCTTCTCGATGGCGGCGATGGAGTTGCGGTCATACGGTTGGATGAGCAGCAGCCGCGCCTCCGGAGCGGTGATCCCGGCGATGCTCTGCAGCGCCGTGGCTGTGCCGTAGTAGTCGACCTGCACACGGTCCACCAGCGCCGGGGTGGCGCGACCGGTACGGATGCCGCCGAGCTCCTTGTGGAGGGACTCGATGCTCTTCTCCATCCGCGCCGAAGCGTCGTCGAGACGCTCCTGGATCTGCGCCTGCGAATCCTCGGAGCGGGTGCGATCGCTCATGCGCTGCCGCCGTCCGCGTCAACGCGCGTGCCGATGTCCTCGCCGAGCACCACGCGATCGATGCTGCCCTCGGCGAGCAGATCGAACACGACGATCGGCGTGCCGTTGTCCATGCACAGCGTCAGCGCCGTGTTGTCCATCACCGCGAGACCGCGGTTGAGCACGTCCATGTACGAGAGGTGGTGCAGACGCGCTGCGCTCGGATCCTTGAGGGGGTCGGCAGTGTAGATGCCATCGACCTTGGTGGCCTTGAGCAGGACGTCAGCACCGATCTCAGCCGCTCGCAGCGCCGCGGTGGTGTCGGTGGTGAAGAAGGGGTTCCCCGTGCCCGCGGCCAGGATCACGACGCGGCCCTTTTCGAGGTGACGGATGGCCCGTCGCGGGATGAACGGTTCGGCAACCTGCTGCATGGCGATGGCCGACTGCACGCGCGTCTGGATGTCGAGCCGCTCCAGGGCGTCGCGCAACGCCAGCGCGTTGATGACTGTGGCGAGCATGCCCATGTAGTCACCTGCGACACGGTCAAGACCGTGGTTGCTCGCCTCCACGCCGCGCACGATGTTGCCGCCGCCGATGACCACAGCGATCTCGACGCCGCGGGCATGCACCCTGCCGATCTCCTCGGCGATCCGCCGCACGGTGTCGTGGTGGATGCCGAAGTTGCGCTGACCGCCGAGCAGCGCCTCGCCGCTCAGCTTGAGGACGACGCGCGAGTACACGGGCGCGGGTTCGTTGGCTGTGCCGTGGCCGGGGACAACCACCTCGGCGACCTCGACCGGGCCGCTCAGCTCGCCGCCGACGCGGGGGCGTCGTCCTCCTGCGCTACCGAGCGATCGCCGGTGACGGTGGCGCTCTCGCCCACCTGGAAGCGCGCGAAACGCGAGATGGTGATGTTCTCCTTGAGCTTGGCGACGGCTTCGTTGACGAGCTCGCTCACCTTCTTCTTGCCCTTTTCATCGCGAACGTACGGTTGCTCGAGGAGGCACACCTCCGCGAAGTACGCGTCGAGCTTGCCCTCGACGATCTTTTCCTGGATGTTGGCGGGCTTGTCAACGACCTGGGCAAGGAACACGGCGCGCTCACGCTCCACGATCACCGGGGGAACGTCCTCGCGGCGGACGAACAGCGGCGAGCGTCCGGCGACCTGGAGGGCGAGCTCCTTGGCGAGCTGGCGGAAGTCGTCGGTCTTGGCCACGAAGTCCGACTCGCAGTTGACCTCGAGGAGCACGCCGAGCTTCTGGCCGGAGACACCGCCGCCATGGACGTACGACTCGACGATGCCCTCGCTCGTGGCCCGGTGCGCCTTGTCGGCGGCGCGGGCCATCCCTTTGGCGCGAAGCCAGTCCTTGGCCTTCTCGACGTCGCCGTCGGTCTCGACCAGCGCGCGCTTGCAGTCCATCATCCCAGCCCCGGTCAGCTCGCGCAGCTCCTTGACCTGGGCGGCGGTGACCTCAGCCATCAGGGGGCGTCCGGGGCTGCGGCGGCGCTGGCTCCTGCGAACTCCTCGAGCGCAACCTCGGCGGTGCCGTCACCGTCGCTGGCCGCCGGGACGGCGGCGGCAGCGCGCTCAGCGGCCTCCCGCTCCTGACGCTCGCGGGCGGCCAGCTCCTCCTGCTCGCGCAGCTCGCGCTCGCCGAGCAGCTGCTGGCCCTCAACGATGGCCTCGGTGACCGTGTTGACGATCAGCTTGCAGGCGCGGATGGCGTCGTCGTTGCCCGGGATCACGTGCTGGATCTCGTTGGGATCGCAGTTGGTGTCGACGATGGCGACGATGGGGATACCCAGCTTGTTGGCCTCGCTCACGGCGAGGCGCTCCTTCTTGCAGTCGATCACGAAGAGGGCGCCGGGAACCCGCTTCATGTTGACCATGCCCGCGAAGTTGGCCTCAAGCCTGTCGAGGTCGTCGCGGTGGACATTGGCCTCCTTGGTCCCCATGCGCTCGAAGTCGCCCTTCTCCTGCATGGCGCGGAGGTCGAGCAGGCGGCGAAGCCGACGCTGGATGACCGGGAAGTTGGTGAGCATGCCGCCCATCCAGCGATGCGTGACGTAGTACTGGCCGCTGCGCCCGCAGGCCTCTTCGATGGCATCCTGGGCCTGCTTCTTGGTGCCCACGAAAAGTACCTTCTCGCCGTCGGCGACGAGCTGGCGCAGAAAGGCGCAGGCCTCGTCGAGACGCTCCTGCGTCTGCTTGAGGTCGATGATGTGGATGCCGTTGCGCGCCGTGAAGATGTACGGGCGCATCTGGGGGTTCCACCGGCTGGTCTGGTGGCCGAAGTGAACTCCGGCCTCGAGCAGCTGGCGGAGGGTCACCGCCGGCATGGCGTGCCTCCTGAGATTGGTGTGTGTTCCTCCGCCCCGGATAGACCGCCGTCACGACTCCCTGAGGAGCACCCGTGAGGACGTGATCGGAGCGTGTGTAATGTGGGCGAGTCTAACAGGGAACTGGGAAGGGGCCAGTCGCGACCATGGCGGGGGCTGACGAGGACACATCTCCTTGCTGCTCAAACAGGCTTCGGCGCCATTGGCGGCCGCGTCGAACGCTGTTCGCGTCCGACACGGCCTCGGGCGCCTGCAGAACTCGCGACTGCGGAGATGTGTCCTCGTCAGCGCCCTCCGTCCCGGACGTCCCGGTTCCTCAGAGGACGTATTTCCTGACATCGTCGTTGCGTACGAGATCGGCCAGCCGGGAGCTCACGTACTCTGCGGTGACCTCCACCGGCATGGCGGTGAAGTCCTCTGCTCGGAAGGAGATCTCCTCGAGGACCTTCTCCAGGATGGTGAAGAGGCGACGGGCGCCGATGTTCTCGTCCTGCTCGTTGACGGCGTGGGCCTGGCGCGCGATCTCGGCAATGCCGGCGGGGTTGAAGCGCAGGTCGACGCCCTCGGTGCCGAGCAGGGCGGTGTACTGCTTGGTCAGCGCGTTGGACGGCTCCACCAGGATGCGTTCGAGGTCGGCCTGGGAGAGGCTGCTCAGCTCGACGCGGATCGGGAACCGTCCCTGCATCTCGGGGATGAGGTCGCTGGGTCGCGACATCGTGAACGCGCCGGCGGCGATGAAGAGGATGTGGTCGGTGTGCACCGGTCCGTAGCGGGTGTTGACGGTCGAACCCTCGAGCAGCGGGAGCAGGTCGCGCTGCACACCCTCGCCGCTGACATCGGGGCCGTGCTCGCTGCGCTGGCCGCAGATCTTGTCGACCTCGTCGACGAAGACGATGCCGTCGTCCTCGACGGCGCGGATGGCGTCGTCGTAGACGCGGTCCATGTCGACGAGGCGGTCCGTCTCCTCCTCGATGAGCGTGGTGCGCGCGTCGGCGACGGTCATGCGTTTGCTGCGCTTGCGCGGCGGAGCCATCTGCGAGAAGAAGTCCGATAACGACGTGCCCACCTCCTCGAGTCCGGTGCCCGCAAAGCCTTCGAGCGCTGGCTGGAACGGCTCCTCCACCTCGATGTCGATGAGCTTGTCCTCGAGCTTGTTGGCCGCCAGGCGTCGTTCCATGCGCCGACGCACCAACCGGAGACGCCGCTGACCTGCGACGTCATCCCCGACGGCGGCGGTGGCGGCATCCGTGGCCGCGGTCGCCTTGGGCCGCTGCGCGTGCTCCTCCGCCTCGACGAGCGCGTCGACGATGCGCGCTGCGGCGGCCGCGCGGGCACGGTCCTCGACATCGGCGATGCGACCGTTGTGCACCTCGGTGATGGTCTGCTCGAGAAGGTCGCGGATGATCGACTCGACGTCGCGGCCGACGTAGCCGACCTCGGTGAACTTGGTCGCCTCGACCTTCAGGAAGGGCGAGTTGGTGAGGCGCGCCAGTCGCCGAGCGATCTCCGTCTTGCCGACGCCGGTGGGCCCGATCATGAGGATGTTCTTGGGCAGGACCTCTTCGCGCATCTCGTCGGTGAGGCGCTGCCGGCGGATGCGGTTGCGCAGCGCGATTGCTACCGAGCGCTTGGCGGCCTGCTGGCCGATGATGTACTCATCGAGCCGACGCACGATGTCGACGGGCCTCAGCTCCTCGGGCGATTCGGCAGCGCCGCCGAGCTGTTCCAACGGCGCCGCGGGCGGCCCTTGCGGGTCGCCACCTCCATCGACTCCATCCGGCTCGAGCTCGACGACCGTGGTGAGCTGGTCGGTCACGCCGGCTTCGCGTCCGAGGTGGCCAGCGTCTCCACCGAGATGTTGTCGTTGGTGTAGATGCAGAGCTGTGCGGCGATCTCGAGCGCCTTACGGGCGACCTCGGTCGCGCCCAGCTCGGTGTTCTCCATGAGCGCGCGGGCAGCGGCGTGCGCGAACGGACCGCCGCTGCCGATGGCGGTGATGTTCTCGTCGGGCTCGATGATCTCGCCGTCGCCGCTGAGCAGGAGAAGGTGCTCCTCGTCGGCGGCGATCAGCATGGCCTCGAGGTGGCGCAGGTACTTGTCGGTGCGCCACTCCTTGCTCAGCCCGACGGCGGCGCGCAGCAGGTTGCCCTGGTGCCTCTCGAGGTGCTGCTCGAACTTGTCGAAGAGGGTGAAGGCGTCGGCGACAGTCCCGGCGAAGCCGACCACCACCCTCTCGTTGAACAGCCGGCGCACCTTGACGGCCCGATGCTTCATGACCACGTCCCCGACGGTGACCTGTCCGTCGCCGGCGATCGCCACCTGACCACCCCGCTTCACCGCCACGATTGTGGTGGCGTGGAACGCGTTCACCTCGCGCCCACCTTCTCCGCCGCGGCAGCCTTCGGAGGACGGTACTTGCAGCCCGGGTAGCCAGAGCAGCTCACGAAAGGGCCGTACCGTCCCTGGCGCTTGACCAGCGGCTTGCCGCACTTCGGGCACATCTCGCCGGTGGGCTCCGCCGAAGCGCCGGCGCTCGGGCCGGCCTGGTTGCTGCCGGCCTGGATGTACTTGCAGGACGGGTACCCGGTGCAGCCGACGAAGCTGCCCCGGCGACCGCTGCGCCGGGCCAGGGGCTTGCCACAGTCGGGGCAGGGTCCGAGCTCCTCGGCGGGTGCGGCCGCGGCACTGCTGCCGTCGGCGGCCACCGCCGGCGCGTCGCCCTTGATGTGGCGGCAGCCTGGGTACCCGGAGCAGCCGACGAAAGGCCCGCGGCGGCCCTGGCGCAGCACCAGCGGCTTGCCGCACTCCGGGCACATCTCGCCGGTGGGCTCGGCCGCGGCCTTGCGGTCCTTGATGTAGTCGCATTCCGGGTAGCGCGAGCATCCCGTGAACTCGCCGAACTTGCCTTCACGGATGACCAGCGATCCCTCCCCGCACTGCGGGCAGAGCTCGCCGGTGTCACGGGCGGGCACCTTGACCCGCTCCATGTTGGCCTCGGCCTTGCTCAGCGTGACCGCGAACGGGTCGTACCACTCGCGGATGGTGGGCTCGTACTGACGCGTCCCCTCCTCGATGCCGTCGAGCCGCTTCTCCATCTCGGCGGTGAAGTCGACGTCGACGATCGCCGGGAAGTGCTCGCGCAGTACCCCATCGACTGTCTTGCCGAGCTCGGTCGGGTGCAGGCGGCGCTCCTCCTGGCGCACGTAGTTGCGCTCCTGGATCACCTCGATGGTGGGCGCGTACGTCGACGGCCGGCCGATGCCGCGCTCCTCGAGCTCCTTGATGAGGGAGGCCTCGGTGTAGCGTGGTGGCGGCTGCGTGAAGTGCTGCTCGCGGCGGAAGTCGACGCAGGGCAGCCGCTCACCGCTCTGCAGCGCGGGCAGCACGTGCTCCTCGCGATCCTTGTCCTTCTCCTCATCGCGCTTCCACACCTTCTGGAAGCCGTCGAACTGGAGCACCGAGCCGCTGGCCCGGAACAGGTACTCGCCGGCGGCGAGCGAGGCGCGGGTGTTGAGGAATCGCGCCGCCGCCATCTGGCTGGCCACAAAGCGGCGCCAGATGAGGTCGTAGAGGCGGTACTGGGCGGGGTCGAGCTGGTCGCGCAGCGACTTGGGGGTCCTGGCCACGTCGGTGGGCCGCACCGCCTCGTGGGCGTCCTGGATGTTGCCGGCAGCGGCGCGCTGCCTGGCGGGCGTGCCCCGCAGGTACTCCTTGCCGAACTGGATGACGATGTGGTCGGCAGCCTGCCCCTTGGCGACGTCGCTGATCCTGGTCGAATCGGTGCGCATGTAGGTGATCAGGCCCACCGGGCCGGCGCTGCCCAGCTCGACGCCCTCGTAGAGCTGCTGGGCAAGGCTCATGGTGCGCCGCGGCGAGAGGCGCAGACGTGTGCTGGCGTCCTGTTGCAGGGTGCTCGTCGTGTAGGGGATCGGCGCCTGGCGTGAGGTCTCGCGGGCCTCGATGCCCTCGACCGTGAACGGTGGAGTGGCCGCGGTCGGGTGGCCGTCGGCGTCGATGCCCAGCGCGTCGGCGACCGTCCTGGCCTCCGTCTCGGAGCCGAGCTCGAGCTTGTCGACGTCGGCCGCCGGCGACTCGCCGCGCTTGCCGACCAGCCTCGCCGCGAAGGCGCCCTTCTCCTTCTCGAGGATGGCGTCGACCGTCCACGATTCCTTGGTGACGAAGGCATCGATCTCGGCCTCCCGGTCGACCACAAGGCGCACGGCGACGGATTGCACCCGCCCGGCCGACAGGCCGGTGCGGACCTTGCGCCACAGCAGCGGGCTGAGCTTGTAGCCGACCAGCCGGTCGATGACGCGGCGGGCCTCCTGGGCGGAGACGAGGCCGCGGTCGATCTTGCGCGGCTCGGCGAGCGCGGCCTCGACCGCACCCTTCGTGATCTCGTGGAACACCACCCGGTCGGGGTCATCGAGCTTGAGCGCCTGGGCGATGTGCCAGGCGATCGCCTCACCCTCGCGGTCGGGGTCGGCGGCGAGAAGCGTGCTATCGGCCTTGCGTGAGGCGGCCTGCAGCTCCTTGATCTGCTTCTCCTTGCCCTTGATCACCTGGTACTCGGGCACGAAGCCGGCGTCGATGTCCACCCCGATCTTCGACTTGGGGAGATCGCGGACGTGGCCCATGGACGCCTTCACCGTGTACCCGGCGCCGAGGAACTTGGCGAGGGTGCGTGCTTTGGATGGGGACTCGACGATGATCAGGCGGTTGGGCATTCTTGGAGGGGAGTGTCGCGCGTTGCGGCGCGGGGGCGGCCGGCGGGAACCGAGGCCGGCCGGATGATAACAACGGGTCGGAGGTGCCGCTCCGGGCTCAGGGCGGGGAGGCGGGGTCCTTAAAAGGTACGCGCAACGCGGCCTCCGCAAACATCGGTGATGGCGCCACGCAGTTGGAGGGTGGTCAGTGCGCTCGCCAGAGCGGCCACCCCGACTCCCAGGGCGGCGGCCAGGTCGTCTGGGTGGACGGGGTCGGCGGTGAGCTGGTCGAGGACCCGGCCAAGGAGCGGGTCAGCGCCTCCGGCGGACCGGTCGAGCGCCTCGAGGGCTGGGCGATCCACGGCCCGCGCGGTCATGCAGCGCCGAAGCGCCGGGACCGCCTCGAAGAGGTCGGCGATGCCGAGGTAGGGGCGCACGCCGTCGCGGATGAGGAAGTTCGTCCCGGCGGAGCTGGGGTTGCGAATCGAGCCCGGCACCGCGAGCACCTCACGACCGAGGTCGGCGGCCCAGCGGGCAGTGCTCAGGGCACCGCTCCGCGCGGTTGCCTCGACCACCACCACGGCCTCGGCGAGTGCCGCGATAATGCGATTGCGCCGCGGGAACCGCCACGCGAGCGGGAACTCGCTGCCGCCATCCTCCGAGACCACGCAGCCGTGCGCGGCGATCTGCTCGCGGAGCTCGAGGTGCTCGCCCGGGTAGCACACCTCGATGCCGCAGCCGAGCACGGCGATGGTGCTGCCGCCGCCGTGCAGCGCACCGCGATGTGTGGCACCGTCGATCCCTCGTGCCATGCCGCTCACCACGGTCACCCCGGCGGCCGCGAGGTCAACGGCGATGTCATGCGCGGTGAGCAGGCCGCCCGGGGTGGCCCGCCGCGACCCGACAACGGCGACGCATGGCGCGCCGGCCGCCGGCAAGGTGCCTCGTACCCACAGCGCGTCCGGGGGACAGTCGAGGTGCTCGAGCCGCTCCGGCCAGCCCGGTTCACCCCGGCGCAGCCGGCGCGCCGCGACGGGGACGCTCACCGCGGCGGTGCCTCGCCGCGAAACCGCAGCGCCTCGCCGACGTCGCTCTCGCCGACCTCGGCGGCACCGCGCAGGTCGGCGATGGTGCGGGCGACGCGCAGCACCCGAAAGAAGCCGCGCGCGCTGAGCTGCAGGCGCTCACCGGCGAGCGCGAGGAGGCGCGTGGCACTCGGGGTTGCGTCGGCCGCATCCCGCAGCACAGCGCCGTCGAGCGCGGCGTTCCGCGCCCCTCGCATCGCCGCCGGATTGCGGCGTCGTTGACGGGCACGTGCCGTTCGCACGCGCTCGCGCACCGTCGCTGAGGACTCGCCCGATTGGCCGTCGAACAGGTCGCCGAAGCGCTGCCGAGGAACATCGATGACGAGGTCGATGCGGTCGCGGATGGGCCCGCTCAACCGGCTCGAGTACTCCGCGAGCGCGCGCGGCGTGCAGGTGCACCCGGTCTCGTCGCCCAGGTGTCCGCACGGACACGGGTTGGCGGCGGCGACCAGCATGAAGTCCGCCGGGAACTGTACGGCGCCGCGTGACCGAACCACGCTCACGGTGCGCTCCTCGAGCGGCTGGCGCAGTGCTTCGAGGTGACTCCGCGCGAACTCACAGACCTCGTCGAGGAAGAGCACGCCATGGTGCGCGAGGCTGATCTCACCGGGTCGGGCCAGCCCGCTACCGCCGCCGATCAAACCGGCGCGCGACACCGAGTGGTGGGGCGCACGGAAGGGCGGTCGGGTGGCGGTGGGCGGACGCTCGCGGAGCGCCCCGCGCAGCGAGTAGAGGGCGGCGACGTCGAGGGACTGGTGACTGTCGAGGTCGGGCAGGAGCGAGCAGAACGCCTGCGCCAGCATGGTCTTTCCGCTCCCCGGCGGCCCCACCATCAGCAGGTTGTGGCCACCCGCGGCCGCAATCTCCAGCGCGCGCTTGGCCTGCTCCTGGCCGCGCACCTCGCGTAGGTCGGTGGTCTCCTCCGCCGGCGGCGGCTCGCCCGGGGAGGCCAGGGGCAGTGGGGCGCTGCCGTCGAGGTGTCCGACGCATCGGGGCAGCGACGACACGCCCACCACCTCGAGCGAGTCGACGAGCGCGGCCTCGGCGGCGTTCTCCTCGGCGACGGCAAGCCGGCGCACTCCCGCTGCTCGCAGGCAGCGTGCCATGGGCAGCACGCCGGTGACCGGACGGACCGACCCGTCCAGCGCCAGCTCACCGATGAACGCCTGGCCGTCCAGCCGCAGCGCTCTGTTGTCGAGGCACAGGATGGCCATGGCGATGGCCAGGTCGAAGCCAGTCCCCTCCTTGGGGACCTCGGCCGGCGCTAGGTTCACGGTGAGCCTCCGCTGCGGGTACTCAAAGCCGGAGTTGCGGATCGCAGCCTTGACCCGCTCGCGCGCCTCCTGGATGGCGCGGTCGGTGAGACCGACGATCGTGAAGCAGGGCAAGCCGTTGGCCACATCTGCCTCGACCATCACCGGGACGCCGGCGAGGCCGTGAACGCTGCAGGCGGTGGCGCGGGCGAGCATGCGGCGTATGATACATACACTGCTTTGTGTATGTCGAACGGGCTTCAGTCGTCCTGGACGGCGTTCCTGATGTGCTCGCAGCGCGTCACGGCGAGATGCTCGTCGAGCACCAGCCCGAGGACGTCGATGCGGCACGGCTGCTTCTGCCGCTTGGTCGCGGAGCGGTACGTCTCGAGCAGCAGGCGCAACTTGTGACGCTTGCGCGCGTCGACGGCCTCCTCGGGCAGGCCGAAGCCGACCCCGCGACGCGCCTTGACCTCGACCAGGACGAGGGTCTCGCCATCCTCCGCGACGATGTCGATCTGTCCGATCCGGCTGCGCCAGTCGCGGGCCAGGATGCGGAAGCCCTGCTCCTTGAGGTGATGCAGGGCCAGGTTTTCGCCGGCGTGGCCGACCCGCTCGCGCAGCGGGCGAGCGGGGGGCAGCTGTTCCGGAGCGCGACGCACGCGGTCAGCCGTTGTCGGTCTCCGCGTCCCCGGCGGCGACCTCGACCGGCTTTCCCTTGGCAGGTGTGGTGGCGGCCGGCGCCGTTTCCTCAACCACCGCAGGCTCGACGGTCTCCTCGGGTGCGCCGTCCGGCTCGCTCACCGGGATCTCGTCGAGCTCGTCGACCAGCTCGCCGTCGCTGGGAACCACGGCCGGGTCAGCGGCCTCGCGGCGGCTGGTCATCGACGAGCCGCCGATCGGCTCACGTCGCTCGCGGATGCGGGCCCGCTTGCCCACCTTCTCGCGCAGGTAATACAGCTTGGCCCGGCGCACGTCGCCGTGGCGAAGAACCTCGATGCGGTCGAGCCGCGGAGAGTGCACAAGAAAGGTGCGCTCCACGCCGACGCCGTGCGAAACACGGCGCACAGTGAAGCTTGTGTGCAGCCCAGTGGTGCCGTTGACGGCGATGACCACTCCCTCGAACACCTGGATGCGTTCGCGGGTTCCCTCGACGACCTTCACGTGCACGCGCACGGTGTCGCCGGAGCGCAGAACCGGAACCTCCGGCTTCTCCTGCTCGCGTTGGAGCAGGTCGATGACATTCACTTGTTTCCTCCGGGAACCGCGCGCAACCGTACCAGATCTGGTCGGCGGCGCCGGATTGACTGTTCACTCTGTTGACGGCGCCACGCGGTGATCGCCGCGTGATCGCCATTGCGCAGCACCGCGGGAACCTCGTGGCCCTCGAACTCCGCAGGACGTGTGTACAGCGGCGGCTCCAGCCCGCCGCCGACGGTGCTGCTGAACGTCTCCTGGTCGAGCGACTCCGGCGAGCCCACCACGCCGGGCACCAGGCGAGCGGTGGCTTCGATGACCGCCATCGCGCCCACCTCGCCGCCGCTGAGCACATAGTCGCCCACGGACAGCTCCTCGCCGATCTCGTCGCGGGCGCGCTCGTCGACGCCTTGGTAGCGGCCGCATACGAGCAGCACAGCACTCTCACGGCTCAGCTCGTGGGCGACATCCTGGTTGAAGACGCGACCCTGCGGCGAGAGCAGGATGGTGCGCAGGCCGGCCACCTCGGCGCGCAGCGCGCGCACCGCGCGCACGATCGGTTCCGGCTTGAGAACCATGCCGCCGACGCCGCCGAATTGCATGTCGTCGACCTGCCGATGCCGATCGGTGGTGTGCTCACGCAGGTCGTGCACGTGCACCTCGACGCTGCCACTGTCCAGCGCGCGGCCGACGACACCGATGCCGAGCGGTCCGGGGAACACCGCGGGAAAGACGGTGAGCACGTCGAAGCGCATCAGTCGAGGTCCTCGTGCCAGGGCGTGACCACCACCACGCCGGCAGCGACGTCGACGGACTCAACCCATTCGCGCACCAGCGGATAGCGCCGTTCGTCCGTGCCGGCGCCAACCACGATGACGTCGCTGGCGGGCTGCTCCTCGACGTCGCGTACGACGCCGAGCTCCTCGCCGTCGTTCGACACCACACGCAGACCGACCAGCTGCCAGACGAACCACTCGTCGTCACCGAGCGCACGCGCCTGGGCGCGGCCGACGCAGAGATAGTCGCCGCTCAGCGTGGCCGCCTCCTCGCGGCTGGGAAGCTCAGTGAAGGCGAGCAAGATGTCGTCGCCGTCGAGCGGGCGCGATGAGGCCACCGTCAGGCGGCGCCCGTCCCTCTCTGCCAACAGCGCGGTCCCGGGCGCGAATCGGCCCAGGTCGCCGCCGAGCGTCTGCGCCCGCACTTCACCGCGCACGCCGTGGACACGGCGCACGTGAGCGACACGGAGCAGCGGTGTCGCTGCCACCGCCGATGCGGGCGAGCCGGCCTCAGGCATGCCGCCCTCCGTCGGCGAGCTCGACCTGGACGCGCTCGTGCTTGCGCAGCCCCGCCGCCCTCACCACCGCGCGGATCGCTTCGATATTGCGACCGCCCTTGCCGATCACCTTGCCCATGTCCTCTTCGGCCACGGTCACCTCGATGATTGTGGAGCGGCCCCGGGGGACGGCGTGGATGTTGATCGCCTCCTTGTTGCTGACGATGTGCTCGGTGATGAACCGCGTCAGGTCCGCGTAGTCGCTCACGGCGCCGACTCCGCCTCCGCCGCACCGTCCTCTGCCTGTGGTGTGGGTTCGGCATCCTGCTCCTCGACCGGCGCGGTCACCGGCCGGTCGGCCGCCTCGGCGGGCACCGCGTCGACCTCCTCGGGCGCGCCCGGTGTCTCCGACGCGGATGCGGCCGCCGCCTTCGGTTCGGGGGCCGGCTTGAAGGTCCGCGGAATCTTGGCGAGGATTCCCTGCTCGACGAGCAGCGCGCGGGCGGCGTCGCTGGGCCGGGCGCCCTTACCGATCCATTCGCGCACCTTGTCGGCGTCGATCTGCACCTTTGCCGGGTTGGGCAGCGGGTCGTAGAAGCCGAGCAGCTCGATGAAGCGACCGTCGCGCGGGCTGCGCGAGTCGGCGACCACCAGCCGGTAGAAGGGTCGCTTCTTCGCGCCCATCCTCTTCAGGCGAATCTTGACCAAAACGTCTCCTTTCTCTGTGACCGGCGAACCGGTCCCTACAACGGAAGCTGACTGGTGTCGATGTTGCGCAGCTGCTTGAGCATGCGCGCCTTGCCGCGCACCCCCTTGGTGCCCTTGCCGCCGCCGAGCATCTTCATGACCGACTGCATCTGCTCGAAGCCCTTGAGCAGCTTGTTGACGTCGGAGATGGAGGTGCCGCTGCCGGCCGCGATGCGCTTGCGTCGCGACCCCTTGATCACCTCGGGATGGCGGCGCTCCTGGGTTGTCATGGAGAGCACGATCGCCTCCATGCGCTTGATGTCCTGCTCGCCGGGGATGGCACCGCCCTGCTGCTGTGCCTGGGCGAGCAGCTTCTTGCCACCGGGCATCATGCCGAGCACGCCCTCGAGTGGTCCCATGTTGCGCAGCTGGCGCATCTGGTCGAGCCAGTCCTGCATGGTGAGCTTGCCGGCCAGCGAGCGCTCGACCATCTCCTCGGCGCGCTTCTCGTCGACGTGCTCCTGGGCGCGCTCGATGAGGGTGAGGATGTCGCCCATGCCGAGGATGCGCGAGGCCATGCGGTCGGGCGCGAAGGCCTCGAACTCCGACACCTTCTCGCCGATGCCGCCGTACATGATCGGCTTGCCGATCGACTCGCGCATCGACAGCGCGGCGCCACCGCGGGCGTCACCGTCGAGCTTGGTGAGGATGACCCCGTCGACACCGACCGCCTCCTCGAAGGCCTTGGCGACGTTCACCGCCTCCTGGCCGGTCATGGCGTCGACCACGAGCACGGTGTCGTGAACGGTGACGCGGCGGCGGATCTCCTTGAGCTCGTCGAGCATCGTCTGATCGATCTGCAGCCGCCCCGCGGTGTCGAGGATGACCACGTCGCAGTTCAGCCGCTTGGCCTCGTCGACGCCGCGCTTGCACAGCTCGGGCGGTTTGGCCTTGCCGTCGGGCATGGCCACGGGGACCTGGTTGTCCTTGCCGAGCCGCTCGAGCTGCTGCGCGGCGGCTGGCCGGTAGGTGTCGGCGGCCACCATCAGCGGGCGATGGCCCTCTTTGCGCACCGCCAGCGCCAGCTTGGCGGCGGTGGTGGTCTTGCCGCTGCCCTGCAGGCCGAGCAGCATCACCACCGTCGGCGGCTGCGACTGATAGCGCAGCTTGCGCTGCTCACCGCCGAGGAGGGCGGTGAGCTCCTCGTTGACGATGGAGACGATCGTCTGTCCTGGCGTCAGCGACTCCAGGACCTCGGCCTGCACGGCGCGCTCGCGGATGCGCTCGACGAAGGCGCGGGCCACCTTGAAGTTGACGTCGGCCNNGCCTCGAGCAGCGCCAGGCGCACCTCGCGCAGCCCCGCCTCGACGTCCTCCTTGCTCAGCTTGCCCTTGCCCGAGAACCGCTTGAAGACGTCGGTGAGCCGGTCAGAGAGAGAGTCGAACATCAGGTGCCCCTGCCCCCGAGCGCATGCACCTGCTCGCGCAGGCCGGCTTCGACGCGGTCGCGGCGGTCGAGCTCGGCGGCGAGGCCCAGCCGCACCTCGAGGTTCTCGAGCTGCGCGAGCGCGCGGCGCACCAGGTCGTGGGCGCCGCTGCGGGTGCAGCTGAGGTGCTCGGCGAGCTCGGTGATCGACCAGTCCTCGTCGAGGTGCAGGCGGCACGCCTCGCGCTGATGGTCGGTGAGCACGCCGCCGTAGACGTCGAAGAGGCGCTGGCGCGCGGCGTGGTCGGGCGCGGCGGGGGCGGGCGTGCGGAAGCGTGTCAAGGGCAAAGCCTTGACATGCTACCAGAACCTCAGGTCTACCCCGCCGGCAGCTCGAGCACGCCCGCGAAGAGGGCGTCGAGATAGGCGGCGGGGTCGAAGACGTTGAGGTCGTCGATCCCCTCACCGAGGCCGACCAGCTTGACCGGCACGTCGAGCTCGGCCTCGATGGCCAGGACGGTGCCCCCGCGCGAGGTCCCGTCGAGCTTGGTGAGCACGATCCCGGTGAGCTGCATCGCCTGGTGGAAGGCACGCGCCTGGGCAATGGCGTTCATCCCCGTGGGCGCCTCGATGACCAGCAAGGTCTCCTGGGGCGCGTCGGGGATGGCGCGCTCGATGACCCGGCGCACCTTCTCGAGCTCGGCCATCAGGTTGCTCTTGGTGTGGAGGCGACCCGCGGTGTCGACCAGCACGACGTCGATGCGCCGGGCCAGCGCCGCCTGGATGGCGTCGTAGACCACAGCGCCGGGGTCAGCCCCCGGCTGGTGCGCCACGACGTCGATGCCGCTGCGGTCGGCCCACACCCGCATCTGGTCGATGGCCGCCGCTCGGAAGGTGTCAGCCGCGGCGACCAGCGCGGTCATCCCCTCGGCGGACAGCCGGTGCCCCAGCTTGCCCAGCGTGGTCGTCTTGCCGCTGCCGTTGACGCCGACGACCACCAGCACGCTCGGTCGAGCGTCGAGGTTCAGGCGCCGGTCGCGCGCCAGCAGGGTGAGCATCTCCGCCTTGAGCGCGTTGAGCGCCTCCTCGGCGGTGGCGATCCGCTCGAGGCGCACCCGCTCCCGGAGCGAGGTGACCAGCTGCTCCGCCACCCCCATGCCGGCGTCAGCCCCGATGAGGATTTCGAGGAGGTCGTCGTAGAAGGCGTCGTCGAGGTCGCGGCGCAACAGGACTGCGTCGCGGACCTGCTCGCTGAACGCCAGCGACGCGCGGTCCATGCGCCGCGACATGCGCTTCCACCACGCCTCACGATGGACGCGGGACACCACCTCGTCGGTCATCTCGGAGCGCTCAGACCGCGGCGCGGATGGTGGACTGGCGCAGCCCCACGACGTGGCCCTCCGGCACCGTCTCGCCGGACTCGGCGTCGAAGCGGACGCTGATCACCGAGCTGACCCCGTCGCCGTCGCTGGTCACGCCGTGGAGCGCGTCCGCCGCGGCCATGGTGATGTGGTTGTGGGTCACCACGATGAACTGCTGGGTGGCCGCGAGCCGCTTCAACAGTCGCGTGAAGCGCATCACGTTGCTGTCGTCGAGCGGTGCGTCGACCTCGTCGAAGACGTA
>QHBU01000118.1 GCA_003244045.1 Candidatus Aeolococcus gillhamiae | reverse complement strand
CTCCAGCAGCCGCCCAGCTCGATCCGCGCCGATGATGAGATCTCTCCCTTCGCCGGGAACCACCCGCAGCGGATTACGGACGGCATGCTCAATGTCTTCGTCGCCGACGCCGTGCCTTCGCGCGCTGTCCGCGACCTCCACTCAGACAAGGTAGCCTTGTCTCAGCGCTTCGTCAAGGCCACCTTGTCAAACTGCTGCCTACAAGCCGTCCGCTTGTGGCACACCAGAGTCGCGACGAGCCGTCCAGCAGACGGTTCGGCTTACGAGCTAGTCGGTTCGGTAGGCGTTGACCCGCGTAGTGCTCGTCGAGTCCCCGCCTTGGCGGCCTCACGGCGTGAGCGCTCAACCGAAGGAGCGGTGCGCGGCCTCGAGGTTGGTGCCGTCTGAGTCGAGCACATAGGCCGCGTAGGGGCCGTACTCGCGCGGGCCGGGGGCGCCGTTGTCGGTGCCGCCGGCGGCGATCGCGGCGGCATGAAAGGTGTCGACCGCTTCCCGCGAGTCGGCCGTGAACGCGACGTGGACGCCGGTGCTCGCTGGCTTGTCGGCGCTCAGTGCGAGGTTCGCGAATGCGACGAGCTCTGGTGTGTCGAGCAGCAGTGGGATGCCGAGTGGCTCGAGCGCTGCGGCGTAGAACGCTCGGCTGCGCTCGAGGTCGGTCACCCGCAGGTGGACATGGTCGAAGATCACCCGAGTCCAGTCCCAACTCTGTGCGTTTGTCATGCGAGCAGGCTATCATCACGCCTCATACCCATGACGGACTCCAAACCGCGCTGGCGTTTCGTCGGCCGTCTGTGCCTCGATTTCGCGATGACCGGCGGCCGCGGCAAGTGGGCACACTTCGAACGCCTCGGGCGTCCGCAGGACCTGCGCGATTGGTTCCTACAGGGGCCGCTACAGCTCGACGATGTCGGCGTCGACGACGATGAGCTGCGCGCCGCCGGTGACCTGCGCGAGGCGATCCAGCGCGTTGCGTTCGCGCTGCTCGCGCAACAGCCGCTAGCCCGCGAGCACGTCGCCGTCCTCAACACGTTCGCCGCCGCGCCGCCGATCGTTCGCGCGCTCGACCCACAGACGCAGACGCTGTCGATCACCACGCCGGTGTCCGTCGAGGCACTGCTCTCCGAGCTCGCCCGCGACGCCCTCGCCCTCGCCGCCGACCCGCAGGCACGCGGCCGCGTCCGGCAATGCCAAAGCCCGGACTGCCAACTGCTGTTCTTCGACGATTCGCGTCCCGGGAAGCGGCGCTGGTGCTCGGCCGGCCGCTGCGGCGACCGCGCACGAGCGCGCGCCTACCGCGCTCGCAGGGCAGTCCGAGGTAACGAAGCTGTCAACAACCCCGAGGAGGAAGCATGACGTCCCGACCTACGGGCCTGACCAAGGACGCCGGCTGGGAGGTCGGCGTCTCGCGGACCCCGGGCACCGACCCCGGAACCATGTGGGAATACCTGCTCTCAGCACCCGGCCTGTCGCTGTGGCTCGGCGACGGCATGCCGGGACCGCTCGAGAATGGCCTGACCTTCGCGACCACCAACGGCACCACGGGCGAGATCCGCAGCCTGCGCCCCGGCGACCGCGTCCGCCTGACCTGGAAACCACCCGGACGCCAGCAGTACGCCATCGTGCAACTCGCCCTTCGGCCGGCGCCTGTCGGCTGCTCGGTGCGCTTCCACTCCGAGCGCCTAGACAGCGAAAACGAGCGCGAG
>QHBU01000117.1 GCA_003244045.1 Candidatus Aeolococcus gillhamiae | reverse complement strand
CGGTTTCCCCCGAAATACGCAGTAAGGCGTAGGTCATGGGTTCAATTCCCATCTTGGGCTCCAGCCCGCCCCGTACTCCGCCTGCCCAAGGAGAGCGCGTGAGCCACCTGACCTCGTATCTGCTGGTCGCCGGGGTGTTGGGGGTGAATCTCCTGCCGGCTTTCGGACCGCCGACGTGGGCAGTCCTGGTCTTCTTCCACCTCACCATGCACCTCGACGTCGTGCCACTGGTACTGATCGGCGCCGTCGCAGCAGCTGCCGGCCGCTTCGCATTAGCCCACGCCTTCCGCCTCCTCCGCGGCCATATTTCGAAGAAGCAGACGGCGAACCTCGCAGCGGCGGGCAAGGTTCTCACGCGGGATCGCAAGCGAAGCTTTGCCGGGCTCGCACTCTTCGCGCTCTCGCCGGTTCCCTCGGCACAACTCTTCGAGGGCGCCGGCCTGATGGGTATCAACCTTCTTCCACTCATCGCAGCCTTCTTTGTGGGTCGTCTCGTCAGCTACAGCCTGTACGTGGGCGGGGCGAGCGCCGCGGCCAACACCAGCGCAGGCGATTTCGTCAAGTCCACCTTCACGTCACCGATCGGCATTGCTGTCGAGGTGCTGCTGCTCATCGGGCTGTACCTTCTGACCCGGGTCGACTGGATCGGAATGCACCGGCGTCACGAAGAGCGACGCCACGGTGAGGCGCGGGGCGCTCAGCGCTCACCCTAGGTTCAGAGGTGCGGGTCAGCCGCGGCGACGGGCGAGCACGTGCGGCACAGCCGCGCTGACGAGCCGCCAGCCGGCGGTGGTCACCGCCATGAAGCCAAGCGCCACCAGGACGAAGGCCACCGGTGTGTCACGATGGGTGACCACGATGCGTGCGATCAACCCCGCGCCGACCCCGAGCACCACGGTGCCGGCGAGGCGCAGCCAGGGACGTGACGCCCGCGTGTACAGGCCGTCGATAACCGCCACGGCGAACCAGGCCGCCGCGACCGGCCAGAGAACCACGAAGAACCAGGCGGCGCCGGTGTCGAGGCCGTGGCTCTGACGCCCGGCGAGCACGAAGACCACGAGACAGAGCCCGTCGAGGGCGACGGCGACGAGCGGCGACCGCCGCATGCTGCGCACACCACATCATCGGACATCCGCGTCGCGCTGATCGGCTACGGCCTGGCGGGGCGGGTGTTCCACGGGCGCCTGCTGTCCGCCACCCCCGGACTGGCCGTGACGGCGATCGTCACGGGCAACCCGCAGCGCCAGACGGAGGCGCGCGGGGACTTCCCCGCCGCCCGCGTGTACACGCATCCGGACGAGCTGTGGAGCGACGCCGCTGGTTTCGACCTCGCCGTGGTGGCCACGAGTACCGCCTCCCACGTCCCGCTCGCCTTCGCCGCCGTCGCCGCCGGCAGGCACGTGGTCGTCGAGAAGCCGCCGGCCACCACCGCGGTGCAGGCACGCGAGGTGGTCGACCGGGCTCGTGCGAGCGGCGTGCTCGTCGTGCCCTTCCTCAACCGGCGCTGGGACTCCGATCACCTCACTGTGCAGCGGCTGCTCCGCGACGGTTCGCTGGGTACTGTGCTCCGCTACGAGTCGCGCTTCGACCGCTGGCGGCCCAACCCTGCGGCGGGCGCGTGGCGCGAGGAGCTGCCCGCGGCGAAGGGCGGCGGTGTACTGCTCGACATCGGCGTCCACCTCGTCGACCAGGCGCTGACGCTCCACGGACCAGCAGAGCGCGTGTACGCAGAGGTAACGGCGCGGCGCGGCGGCGCCGACGACGACGCCTTCATCGCGCTCGAGCACTCATCCGGCGTGACCTCTCACCTCTGGGCGAACGCGCTCGCCGCCGCGCCAGGTCCGCGCCTGCGCATTCTGGGGAGTCGCGCCGGCTACGTCGTCGACGGGCTCGACGGCCAGGAGGACGCGCTGCGCGCCGGCCGCAGCCCCGATGAACCGGACTTCGGCGCGGAGCCGCGCGCTCGCTGGGGCCGGCTCGTCGCGGGCGACGACGGCGAGGCGGTCGAACCGGAGCCGGGCAGCTGGCTGCAGTTCTACGTCGCACTGGAGCGGTGCCTTCGTGGCGACGGTGAGCCGCCGGTGGCCGTGGAGGATGCCGTCGCCGTCCTCGATGTTCTCGACGCAGCGCGGCGGAGCGCTGACACCGCCACCGTGGTGGGCCTTTCGCCGGAGTAGCGGCTCGCTCGTGACTACCGCGGGGTTGGCACGCGGCGCCCCGATGGTCCCCTTTCGCGATGGGGCAGGTACGAACGGTCCCCGATCCAGGGAGCCGGGGGAACGCCGAGGTACTTGGTGGTCTCGTTGAGCCCTGACGCGTACTTGCTGCGCATGCTGCTGAACTGGTCCCAGGCGCTCTCCTGCTCGCGGAGCCGGTAGCCGGCCTTGCGCAGGCGCTGGCAGGCGTCGTCGAACTCCTCCCGCTCCACCCCGGCGACCTGGTCGTGGTCGGAATATTTGAAGTTGGAGCGCATGTCGGCGACGAGGTGGGCGCCGACCTTGAACATCAGCCGCGCGTGGCCAACCGGCACCCCGTCGAGGGTGGTCATCACCAGTGTGGCGGCGTCAGCACCGCGCCGAACGAGTTCGCCCACGCCTCGTTGTCGTGGCTGGAGCGGAAGTAGAAGAGCAGCGGGTACGAGAGGTGGCTCTCAAGAACGTCCACGGTCCACATCTGCCATTCATCGAAGGTCGCCTGGACGGCGGTGCGCCCGCGAGGGCGTCGAGCGCCACCACGGCCGTCTCCCGTCGCTGGAAGGAGTTGAACAGTGAGAAGAGCAGGCTGATGACCAGCGCGAAGAGTCCGAAGCCGGTTGCCGCCTCGACGATGGTGAGCACCCGCGTCGCCACCCCGATGGCGTCGATGCCGCCCACGCCGAACGACAGCATTGTCCCCGCGGAAAACGTGACGGTGGTGCCGAACGAGTCGGGTTGCGGACGCAGACCGTCGTGGAGCCCGCTGAAAACGAGGGCAAAGCCAAGCATCAGGAAGGCCGCCCAGAGAATGAGCAGGATGACGATCATCATCGGCGCGAAGGCAGCCAGCGCCGCCTCGCGCATCTGCAGCTTGCCCGGACGCTCAGCGACCTTGCGCCAGAGGTCCCACGAGGTTTGCACCAGCGTTGTGCTGATGCGCACCCGCCCGACCGCCGGGCGCGGCAGCACCACCGACTGGAAGACGTCGTACAGCGTCACCACGATGAGCACCGCCCCGCCGGCGATGGCAACGCCGTCGATGACGGTCACGGCCGCGTCATCTCAGCTGCCTGTGGGCTTGTCCTTGGCCACCTCGGCGCTGGGCTCGTCCTCGTCGCCGTCGACGACCTCGTGCTTGGCGAGGTCGTGCGGGTGGATCGCCGCCCGCACGGCCGCGGCGATCTCCTCGAAGGGGACCGCCAGCGCGCTGACCTCGCCGCCGAGCTGACCGCTCTCCTCCGCGACCACCTCGTCGGCTGCCGCCTCGGCGGCGTCGATGCGCTCGCGCAGGCTGTGGTGGTGCTTCTCCGGAGGTGCAGTCTCGTCGCTCATGGTGCCGTCATGGTAGGCGCTTGCGGACCACCTCGCGATAGACGTCGGCGGTGGCACGCGCCGTCGCCTCCCAGCTGAATCGCTCCCGGGAGCGACGCAGCGCCGCCTCGCTGAGCCGGATGCGCAGCGGCGGATCGTCGAGCAGGCTGCCGATCGCCTCCGCCAGGGCCGCAGCGTCCCCAGGAGGCACGAGCAGCGCGGTCTCCCCGTGCGCGCCGGCGACCTCGGGCAGAGCACCTGCGGTGGTGGCCACCAACGGCACCCCGGAGGCCATCGCCTGCAGCGCGGGGATGGAGAACCCCTCGTAGAGCGACGGCACCACCGCCACCTCCGCCTGCGCGTATTGACGGGCCACCTCGGCCTCGTCGACGCCGCGCATGAAGCGCACCGTGTCGCTGAGCCCGAGTTGCTTCATGGTCCTCGCCACCGCGCCGTTGGGGCGCGCCTCGCCGAGGATGACCACCTCCACCGGGCGGCGCTGCCGGATCGCCGCGATCGCGTGCAGCAAAGGAACCACACCCTTGAGCGAGACGTCGGCGCTGGCCACGGCGAAGACGCGCCCCGGCACACGCGGCGTCGCCGGTTGGGGCGTGAACACGGTGCCGTCCACCGCGATCGGAATGACCCGGACGCGCGTCGGGTCGACTCCCATCCGCTCGACGATGTCGCGCCGCGACTTCTCGCTGACGGTGATCACTCGCTGCATCTGTCGCGCCACGCGGTCCTGCATGTTGTGGAACTGGTACCAGCGGCGCAACGTCAGCCGGCGCACCAGGTTGCGTTCGCGCGCGATCTCGAAGTCGCGATCGATCACCACCGCGTGGTGCACGCTGGCCACCACCGGGAGGCCGGCCCGGCGCAGGCCGAGCATCCCCCAGCCCAGGCACTGGTTGTCGTGCACCACGTCGAAGCTGCCCGCCTGCGCGGCCAGCAGGCGGCGCATTCGCAGGCTGAAGGTGAGCGGTTCGGGAAACGCCGCGGTGCAAAGGTACGCGTATTCGAGGACGTCGATCCAATTCCGGAACTCGCGCAGACCCGGGGTGCGGAACGGGTCGTCGGCTCGGTACAGGTCGAGGCTCGGGACCGCGACGAACGGGATGCCGTTCTCGAGGTGCGGATAAGGCTGTCCGGCGAAGACGGTGACCCGGTGGCCGAGACTCGTTAGCGCGGCCGACAGCTGGCGGACGTACACGCCCTGGCCGCCGGAGTACGGGTTGCCCCGATAGCTGAGCAGGGCGACGCGCAAGGCGGAGGAATCGGGCACGGCGGGCGATGCTAGTCGCTGACCGCTATCGTCGGCGCGGTGGTCGAACGTCTCCACGTCACCCTGCCCGCGGCGGTGATGACCGCCGCCGACCTTGAGGCCGCACGCGGGGCGCGCGGGTTCATGCCCGGCGACGAGGGACTGGTCCTCCACCGCGCCGCGCTGTTCGCCGCACCGCGCGGTCCCATGCTTGAGGTTGGCGGCTACTGCGGCAAGTCGGCGGTGTACCTGGGCTCAGCGGCCCGCGAGCACGGCGGCGTGCTCTTCAGCGTCGATCACCACCGCGGCTCCGAGGAGAACCAGCCCGGCGAGCTGTACTGCGAGGAGGCGGTGCTCGACGCCTCGGGTGCACGGGTCGACACCCTTCCGCACTTCCGGCGCACCCTCGAGGCGACCGGGTTGGAGGAGTGGGTGGTCGCCGTGGTTGGCGGCTCCGCCACCGTCGCGCGCCACTGGCGCACGCCGCTTTCATTGCTCTTCATCGATGGCGGCCATTCCGAGGCGGCGGCACAGGCCGACTACGCCGGCTTCCACGCCCACCTCGGCGAGGACGGGCTGCTGCTCATCCACGACGTCTTCACCGACCCGGCCGACGGGGGCCAGGCACCCTTCCACGTGTACCAGCGTGCGCTCGACGACGGCTTCCGCGAGGTGGCCGCGCAGGGCAGTCTGCGCGTGCTCAGCCGCTAGCGAGTGGCGTCGAGAAGCGTCGCCACAACGCCGCCGCTGATGGCGTTGTCGGCGAGCACCACCGCCGCCGCCGTCCATGTGGGCTGCTCGTCGGGCGGGAAGATGCAGCCATCGGTGAAGTTGGCACCGGTCCAGTACGCCGCATCGTCGCCACGCAGGTGCTGCGCCCAGTCGAGCAGCTGGGCCGCGCGCTCGCCGTCGCCGCAGCGGACCAGCGCCAGCGCCAGCTCGCACGTCTCCGCAGCGGTGATCCAGGGACGGTCCGAGGTGCAGCGCACGCCGCGCTCGGGCACCACGAACTCGTCCCAGCGCGACGCCAGGCGAGCCTCGGCCCCGGAACCGGTGACCACGCCGCAGAGCACCGGGTAGTACCAGTCCATGGCCCAGCGGCGCTTGTCCTTGAAGCTCCGCGGCGCGGTGCGCAGAGCGTCGCCTACCCGGATCCGTGCGGCATCCCACTCAGGGTGCGGCACGCCGAGGGCGTCGGCGACACGCGTCGCGCACGCCAGGCTCAGATGGATTGACGAGGAGCCAGTCACCAGCGCGCGGCGCCACGGTCGTCCCTTGCGGTCACGCGCCCACCAGATCGCGCCGTCCTCCCCCTGCATCGCCAGCACGAACGCCAGCGCACTCTCGACGCATGCGAAGCCGGCGCGCAGCTCGTCCTCCGGGGCGCCGCAGAGCATGTGCAGCCACAGGCCGGTGGCAACGTAGGCGGTCAGGTTGGTGTCGAGCGTGGCCTCGATCACGTCGCCCTCGTGGTACGCCGCGTGCCAGGCGCCGTCGGGACGCTGCTGCTCCACCAGCCAGCGGTACGCCCACCAAGCCTCCGCGTGACGGCCACCGACGTCGAGCGCCATCGCCGCCTCGACGTGGTTCCAGGGATCGACCTGGCCGCGCTCGTACCAGGGGATGCTCCCGTCGGGCCGCTGGACTGCGGCGATGTGGTCGACGGTGGCGCTGACGTCGCTGCGCGTCAGGGAGGGGCCGATCATGCGGACGTGCCCGCCGCCGCCGGGCCAGGTCGACGCGCGTAGAGCACCACGCTCTTGCCGAGCATGGGGTTGAGGACGCGCTCGAGGCTGCGCGTCCAGCGCGGCCGGCGCATCAGGTCGTACACCAGGAAGCGGTGGTAGAGGCGAGCAGCCACGGCCTGCTCGCGCGACATCCCCAGCGCACAGCGCAGCCACCAGTACGGCGAGTGGAGCGCGTGGGCGTGGTGGTGCGGAGGCGCCAGCACCAGCCCCGATCGCCGCAGGCGCTCGGCGAGCTGGCGGCGCCGGTAGATACGCACGTGGCCTCCCGCGACCTCGTGGTACTCACGCGAGAGCGCCCAGCAGACTCGCTCTGGCCACCAGCGCGGCACGGTCACGGCGATGAGGCCGCCGGGACGGAGGACCCGGACAAGCTCGGCGAGGGCGGTGACGTCCTCATGGATGTGCTCGAGCACCTCGGCAGCGATGACCACGTCGAACTCCGCGTCATCGAACGGCAGGCGTCGCGCGTCCGCGCGCACTGTCCGCAGGCTGCCGCCGGGCGGCACCTCCCCTTCGAGCCTCATCGCCTCGGCCATGGTGACCACCTCCGCGAGCGCGGTCTCGTCGAGGTCGGTGGCGACCACCTCGGCGCCATGCCGGAGCGCCTCGAACGCGTGGCGCCCGTTGCCGCAGCCGATGTCCAGAACCCGCGTGCCCGGCGCCAGCCGCAGCCGGGCGAAATCGACGGTCAGCACGGCTCAACCCTTTGGGCAGCAGCCGTCGAGAGGCAGGACACGGCCGCACACGATACCGTGCGCCACTCGGGCGGCGGCGCGGTCAGGCCGCCGGCCCGCCTGGGCGATCACCCCGGTGAGGCTTGGGTGGCCTGAGCGGCGGCGAGAGGGTGGTACAAGACGGCTCGTGCAAGCTCAGCAGACGTCGAACGCGAGGCGACCGCGGCTTCGCGGTTGGTCGCACCTCGTCGCGGCCGGACCATGGGCAGTCGGCACCGTGGTGCTGGTTGCGCTCGCCGGCGGCCATCCCGCGCGACAGGCCGGGCTTGCGCTGTACGGCGCGGCGTCTGTGTGGTTATTCGGCGTGAGCGGCGTCTACCACGTGGTGACGTGGTCGCCGCGCCGCCGCGCTATCCTGCGCCGTCTCGACCACGCCAACATCTTCGTGCTGGTCGCGGCCACCTACACGCCGCTGATGCTGACGCTGACCAGCAGGGCCTGGGGAATCTCCATCGTCACCATCGTGTGGGTGCTCGCAGCGGCGGGGATCGGCGTCTCGTTGAGCCGGGTGGTGATGCCGCGAGGCGTTCTCGCCGGCCTGTACCTCCTGCTCGGCTGGGTGTCGGTGGTGGCCATGCCCGTCATCGCGGCGGCGGTGGGCGTCGATGGGCTGCTGCTCCTGCTGGGCGCTGGCGTGCTGTACTCAGCGGGCGCCGTGGCCTACGCGCTGCGCCGTCCCACGCTTGCGCCAGGGTGGTTCGGCTACCACGAGCTGTTCCATGCGCTGGTGATCGCCGCCAACGCGCTCTTCTTCGTCTTCATGGTCGTCGAGGTGGTGCACCACTGAGCCGGCGGACGGATTCGAACCGACGGCCAGCTGTTTACAAACCCGAACCACGACGTCCGCGGCGGTGCGCTGATGGCCGTTTCTGAATACGAAGTGACCTCTTCGTGACCGCCAGGGTGTGCCGAAATACGCCGCGATTCGCGCCCGGTAGCTGTCACGGTAGCTGTCAGATACCGTCCCGCCAGCCGCAGGACGCGGGCCGCCACGCGTTGTGAGATGCCGTGCGGCCCCCGGCGCGGCTGCCCTGATCGGCACGTCCTCACCGCGCTCACGCGTCGTCGAAGAGTTGCACCTGGGCCGCCCCCTGTGCCGTGACCGCCGACGATCGCCGTGTGCGAGAGGGATGGACCGGCGCGACACTCGGAGGCGACATGTTGTTCGTCAGGTGCCTGCTCACGAAGTCGTCGACGGCCACCACGGGCACTCGTGTCAGGCGGCCCACCTTGACGATTGGAAGTTGCCGAGAGCTGATGAGATCGTAAACGAGGGTTCGTCCGCAGCCGAGCATGTCGGCTACCTGCAGCACCGTTAGCAGACGGCTCGCACTGTCACGGTGTGGCTGAAGCATGTTGGTACCTCCTTCGGCGGCGAAGATTGGAAGTTGGGATCGCCAGCGTCTGGGCTCATCCCTCTCAACCCTCAGAACCCGCGTACGGGGGGCGAAGCGGACACAAGGGTCGTCCGCGGCCGTTCGCCAGCGGATCAACCGCTGACCGCGCACCCGCCGCGGCACCGCTGATCCGTGCTTCAGGTCGTCGAATCATCGTCCGCGGGCTCAGCACGCCACAACCACATCCGCTGAGCACAGCAACTAGGCACAGACTTGCTCGCGGGGCGAGCCGACGCGACCGCCGGCCGGAGCCAACGGCGTGTGTTCGTCCGGTGTTCGTACGCACAAGTGCGTAGTCGTCCGGCGTCCGAGGGGCTCAGGGAAGGCCGTTCACCATCCCGACGTTCCGAGCGGAATTGCCCGCCGAACCATCCGCACTGTGGTCGACGGGCTCCATTCTCAGCCGCGGGACCGGCGCTGGCCGACGTGGGTGCCATCCGGTCTGGCCAGGCGCCCCGCGAGGTGCTCAGCCGCCCGCCGCCACCCCTTTTTCTTCTGCATCGGATGGTGCAAGTCTGTGTCGGGGTCGCAGCACGCAGTGCTGCACCGCCGGCCGGGCGCGTGAAATGGGCACGCTGACCAGGGACCCTAGCGCGAGTCGACGGCGCTCTGGGTGAGGTGACTGAGCCTGAGGGTGGTGGGCGCTTGAGCCTTCGTGAGCGCCGCCGCGGCGGCCACCCCCCGGGGTTTGTTACAACCCCCGACCCTTTGCTGCTAACCGTCAACGGTAAGACTGGCTCTCACTACGGTTCCCTTCCGGCGTCCGAACTGGCCCCCCCACCGTGATGACCGAGGCCACATCCGCCGAACAACCCGCGTGCCTTTACGATCGATCGATGGACGTGGAGCCCGCGAGCGCCCAGCAAGGTCCAACTGTCATTCTCGTTGGCGGCGCCATGACCGTCGATGGCGGAACGCGCATCGACTCGAGACAGCCAATCGCCGACGATCCGGAATGCCGAGTAATGCGTACCTGTCTTGGCGCATCACTGCTGTGGTGGCTCACCGTCATTTCCGTCGTCGAACCGATCCTATCTGACGCCGGGGACGACGCCTTCGCCTTGGTTCTCGGATTCCGAACTCTTCTCGACCTACAAGGCGACGGGTCAGTGCGGAGGACCCGCCTACGGGCCATGGTGCCCGGCGGCCTCACCTCGATCAAGCTGGTGCGCACCGGGATCAACGAAGCACTGCCTCCTGGGGTTGAGCCGGCTGGGTCAATGGACCCATCCTGGACTGGCGAAAGCATGGGGGAAGTTGGCCTCATCTTCACTGAGCCGCGATGTCCTTGGCGCGTTCTCGACGGCAATGAGTATTACTTGGCCCAGGCCGGTCCGACGCTACGCCCGACCGTAATCGTCGACACCACCGATTCTGTTCTTCACGACGGATCGTTTGAGTCTCTCCGACGGCGACGACTGTTTGACGAGAGGGTGGTGCTCGTGATCCCCCACACCCACGCGGCCGAGCGCTTGATCAAGGCGTATCCGGATCATGTCCGCGCCGGGCGCACTATCAGTCCGTTAGCTGGGGCCGTAGTTTGGGATCCACTGGCGCCTCCCGACCCCATTCGATACACCACACCCGTTCCGGTTTCGGCGGATTTTCGCGTTAGCGGTTTGATGCGTGGAAATGCGTGGCAAGACCCCTCCGACCTCGAGGCGGCGCGGTCGCTGCTGCAGGCTCGTTTCGATCTTCGCATTGGGATTTGGGACCTGGTCCAGAACCCGGTACTCCGGCGCACCCTGCTGGAGAGTCCGCCGTCGAGTTCTGCACCGAAGAGAGGCGCCGCGGTCCCACTGGGAGCTGCCACGCGTGCGAGTCGCGTTGTAGCTGAACGCATTGCGAACAAGACTCGCGAATCATCAGCGCGTGCTCAGATCGACAGGCAAATCGGTGCCCTGATTTCTACGGGATGGACACAAACGCAGCACGGCTACTATCGCTTGTCAATGGCCATCCAGAAG